>NZ_JBIAPT010000020.1:316-25620 GCF_042888425.1 Streptomyces sp. NPDC002889 | reverse complement strand
AGGGAGCAGCGCGGGGCCAGTCCCAAACCGGCCAAGCCCCAGGGAGCAGCGCGGGGCCAGTCCCAAACCGGCCAAGCCCCAGGGAGCAGCGCGGGGCCAGTCCCAAACCGGCCAAGCCCCAGGGAGCAGCGCGGGGCCGCCCTCCTGGTCTTGATGGTGGCGGCTGCGGGTCGGGTGTCAAGGGCGCTCGGTCGTTCCTCCCTCGCGTCGCCGTTGGCGATTTCGCTTCGCTTCACCCTTGACTCCCGCCCCTTCACCGCCGGGAAATGCTCTTGGGAGGGCGGCCGGGGGGAGGGTCGGCGCAGGGGGTCCGTGCGGTGCCGTTCGTTTCGGGCGGCTGCGGGCCGTGGGTGGGTGCGCGGCAGTTGAATGGGGCGGTGGCGGCTGCGCTCAGCGACCGCAGGCATGTTCCGGGCTGGGGTTCAGGACCGCTGGTCACTGTCCGGTGGGTGGTGCACGGGAGTTGAGTGGGGTGGCCCGGGCCGGCTCGGTGGGTGGCGCTGGTCTGTGGGTGGGGGTTCAGGCCCGCTGGTCACTGTTCGGTGGTGGGGGGAATGGGTGTGTGGGGCGCGCCCGGCAATCCCGTGGGGCAAAGGGGGCATAGCGACCCCCTTCCTGAGTTCTTGTACGCGGATTCCGGTCTCACCGGAATCCGCGTACACGACCTGATCCATACACGGGACATTGAGGGAGATATCGGGCATTGGGTGCGCTCCCGGGAGTGCCCGCGCCCCTACCATCCGCAGCCGCCCACCGCCTCGACCCGTGCCGGCCCTCTCCTCACCCCGGACGGTGACCAGCGGGGCCTGAACCCCAACTCCCCGACGGCCCACAGCCGCCGAGCCGACGCGCCACCGCCCCATTCAACTGGTGCGCAACCCACCACCGGCCCGCGGACCGCGCACGGCGAGCGGCCCCAGCCCACCTCCAGCGGCCCCCCTCCCCCGGCCGCCCTCCCAAGTGCATTTCCCGGCGGTGGAGGGGCGGGAGTCAAGGGTGAAGCGAAGCGAAATCGCCAACGGCGACGCGAGGGAGGAACGACCGAGCGCCCTTGACACCCGACCCGCAGCCGCCACCATCAAGACCAGGAGGGCGGCCCCACGTTCACCACGCCAACCCGGCCAAACCCGAGACCGGCCCCACACCACACCCACGGACCCGGCCAATCCCCAGACCGGCCCACGCCACCCCCCGGACCCGGCCCACCCCCAGACCGGCCCCACACCACACCCCCGGACCCGGCCCACCCCGGACCGGCCCCACACCCACCACACCAACCCGGTCCCACCGGCCCGCGCCGAGAGAAACAAGGTCTACTCGTCTAGCATCGCGAGCGTGTCGTACGACGAGAACCCCACCCCGGCCACCGGACCGCGTCGCTCCCGGCGCGGTCTCCTTGCC
Organism: Streptomyces sp. NPDC002889; assembly: GCF_042888425.1. Classification (NCBI taxonomy): domain Bacteria; kingdom Bacillati; phylum Actinomycetota; class Actinomycetes; order Kitasatosporales; family Streptomycetaceae; genus Streptomyces; species Streptomyces sp. NPDC002889. Next base: position 24,219 of record NZ_JBIAPT010000020.1, on the reverse strand, counting down.
GTCGCCGCGCTGGCGCCGACCACCCTGGCGGGGTGGCTGGCCTGGCAGGTGATGGGCAGCCCCGGGGAGAGCCGGCCGTCGAAGGAGTCCACCCCGGCCACCGCGGGCAAGCCCGGCGACACGACGCCCCAGGCGCCCCCGTCCGCTTCACCGTCGCTCGTGCCGCCCACCGCATCACCGGCTTTTTCTAAGGGCCCGTCGGGGCCGCTGGCCGGCAAGGTGGTCGTCATCGACCCGGGGCACAATCCCGGTAATTTTCGCCATTCCCGCGATATCAACAAGCTCGTCGATATCGGCACGAACCGCAAGGAATGCGACACGACGGGTACATCCACCAACGCCGGTTACACCGAGGCCGAATTCACCCTCGATGTTTCACACCGTCTTCGCACCCTTCTCGAGAAGCAGGGCGCACGGGTCGAATTCACCCACGACAACGATCGTCCGTTCGGCCCCTGCATCGATGAACGGGCACGATTCGGCAACGAAGCCGAGGCCGACGCGGTCATCTCCGTCCACGGCGACGGCTCGGCCGAAGGCAACCGCGGCTTCCATGTGATCCTCCCGGCCCTGGTCAAGTCAGGCGCGGCCGACACCTCGAAGATCGTGGGCCCCTCGCGCGACCTGGGCGAGCGGATCGTCGGAAAGTTCGTGCGGGCGACGGGCAGCGCCCCATCCAACTACGTCGGTGGCGGCACGGGTTTGGACGTACGCAAGGATCTCGGTGGCCTCAACCTGTCCGATGTTCCCAAGGTGTTCATCGAATGCGGCAATATGCGTGATCCCAAGGACGCTGCACTGCTGACCAGCCCGGGCTGGCGGCAGAAGGCGGCCCAGGGAATGGCGGACGGCATCAGCAGCTACCTGGAGGGGTAACTGCCATACCCGGCAGACGCCTGGAACCGGTAGACGATAGATTCACCTCTACGATGGGGAGTCACCCCCGAGCTCCGCGTCTGTGCACACCGCCGCACCGGCGGCAGCGACGACCGCCCCGATGAGACGACGACGAAGGACTTATACGTGAACATCCGCTCCCTCACTCGAGGCGATGGCGTGGTGATCGGAGCAGCGGTGGTGCTGTTCATCGCCTCGTTCCTCGACACCATTGATTTCGAGGGCGTCAACTTGAACGCCTGGGACAACCTGGGCCTCCTGATGAGCATGTTCCTCGCGGGGGTCATCGGTGCCGCGTTGATCGTCGTGGGCCGCAGCATGCCGGGCCGCAAGGTCGCCGACCTCGACCTCGGCCAGTTCGGTGTCGCCTTCTCCGTGTTCGCCCTGTGGACGGCGTTCTGGACGATCATCGACATGGAGGCCGACGCGGGCGCCGGCATGATCCTCGGCCTGCTCTCCACCATCGCGCTCGCAGCTGGTGCCATCGCCTCCCCGCTCGTCCCCGCCCTCAAGGCCCCCCTCGTGGGCGCCCCCCGTCCCGCCGCCCCGCAGCCTTACGGCGCGCAGCCGCAGGCGGGTGGCTACGGCTACCCGGGTGCCCAGCAGCAGCCCTACGGCGCGCAGCCGGGTCAGCCCCAGCCCGGTCAGGCCCAGCCGTACGGCGGCCAGTCGATGGGCGGCGGTCAGCCGGCCCCGGCGGCTGCCGCTCCGCAGCAGAGCGGTGCGCCCTCGGACTTCACGCCGTTCTGGTTCGCGGTGCCGGTGGCCCGTCCGCTGTACGGTGAGGACGGTTCGCCGACCCCGATCGCCGAACTCGCGCCCGGTACGTGGTACCTCGCGGTGGAGCAGCGTGGTCCCGGCTTGGTGGCCCAGACGCAGGACGGCCGTCGTGGCGTGCTGCAGGACACCACGGGTATCCAGCGCGGCTGATCCGAAGCCCGTAGTTCGCACGGCCCCTCGCCCTTCCGGGCGGGGGGCCGTTGCCGTACCCTGAAACCCGATCCTGACGCCCCGTCACATACGCCTAGCGAAGGGGCAGGCATGCGACTCGGACTCGCGCTCGGCTACTGGGGACGCGGCCCCGACCCCGGCCATCTCGCACTGTCCCGCGAGGCCGAGCGGCTCGGGTACCACTCGGTGTGGACGGCGGAGGCCTGGGGGTCGGACGCCTTCACCCCCCTCACCTGGATCGCCGCGCACACCTCGCGGATCCGGCTGGGCACGGCGGTGGCGCAGATGGCCGCCCGCACCCCGACCGCGACGGCCATGCACGCACTGACCCTGGACCATCTCTCCGACGGCCGGATGATGCTGGGGCTCGGCCTGTCCGGGCCGCAGGTGGTGGAGGGCTGGTACGGCCGCCCGTTCCCCAGCAGCCCGCTCACGGCGACCCGCGAATACGTCGACGTCATCCGCCAAGTCCTCGCCCGTGAGCGGCCGGTGGAACTGGCGGGACGCTTCCACCCGCATCCGTACGGTGGCGCGGACGGCGTCGGTGTCGGCAGGCCACTGAAGGCGATCACCCATCCGCTGCGCGCGGATCTGCCGCTGCTGCTGGGCGCGGAGGGCCCGAAGAACATCGCGCAGACGACGCGGATCGCCGACGGCTGGCTGCCGCTGTACTGGTCGCCGCTCCGTACGGACGTGTACGCGGCCTCGCTCGCCGCCGTATCCGAGGGCTTCATGATCGCGCCGATGGCCCGCGCCAGCGTCTGCGACGATGTCGCCGAGGGGCTGCTGCCCGTGAAGGCGATGCTCGGCTTCTACATCGGGGGCATGGGCCACGCGGCCCGTAACTTCCATGCGGAGCTGATGGCACGCATGGGGTTCGAGGCCGAAGCCCGCCGGATTCAGGAGCTGTTTCTGGCCGGCCGCAAGCAGGAGGCGGTGCTGGCGGTGCCCGACGCGTTCGCGGACGAGATCTCGCTGGTCGGGCCTCGTGAACGTATCGCTGAGCGGTTGGAGCTGTGGCGCAGGGGGCCGGTCACCGATCTGCTGGTCACGGCTCCCGATCCGGACACACTGCGCGTGCTTGCCGAGCTGAACAGCTGAGCCGGTGCCGCCCGCCGAGTTGGGACACGAGCGGCGCGTTGTCGAGGACCGGAGCCCCGGAGCCGCTGCCCGCCTCCTCCAGCCGACGGGTTTCACGCGCGCACAAGCGGCAACACGATGGCCATGACTACACGTGCGAGCAACACCACCACTGCCGCGAGAGTCGTCGTCGTCATCGCGGACGTCATGGCCTTCATCATCGGCCTGTGGATCGTGATGTACCTGCTGGACGCCAACCGCGCCAACGACTTGGTCAACTTCGTCCAGGACTCGGCGCGTTGGCTCGCCGGCTGGTCGCATGACCTGTTCACGTTCGACGAGGCATGGGCGCGGGTCGTCGCCGGCTACGGTCTCGCGGCCGTGGTGTATCTCTTCATAGGCCACGCCGTGGCCGGCCAGCTGCGCAGGCACTAGCCGGCCGCCACAGCCCTTGCCCTGACCGGTGCTCGGCCCCGGACCCCGGCCCGCCTTGTCCGCCGGCGGACAAGGCGGTCGCCGGCGGTCAAGGCTTTCGCCGGCGTTCGAGGCGCGGGTCCCGGGGCCATGGCCTCCGGTTAACGGCCCCCGCAGCAGTCCGGCGCCAGCCCCCGCGGCAGGCGTTCCCCGCCGAAGACCGCGGTGGTCGCCTCGTCCCCGCCCAGTACGGCCACCGCCAGCAACAGCGACCCTGCCGTCCAACTGGTCAGCTCCTCCGGCCACATGGCCGGGCTGCCCTCGAAGACGTACCCCGTCCAGTACATGCCGTCATCGGCGCGCAGATGCTGGATGGACTGCAGGATCTCCAGCGCCCGGTCGGACTCGCCCATCGCCCACAGGGCGAGGGCCAGTTCGCAGCTCTCGCCGCCGGTGACCCACGGGTTGGGCAGGACGCAGCGCACGCCGAGACCGGGCACGACGAACTCGTCCCAGCGCGCGTCGATACGGGCCGTGGCCGCAGCGCCCGTCAGAGCGCCGCCGAGGACCGGGTAGTACCAGTCCATGGAGTAGCGGTCCTTGTCGAGGAAGCGCTCGGGGTGGTCGCAGATCGCGTGGGCGAGCGCACCGGCCGCGAGCTCCCAGTCGGGCTGCGCCTCCTCGCGTTCCGCGGCGATCGCCAGCGCACAGCGCAGCGCCTGGTGGATCGAGGAACTGCCCGTCAGCAGGGCGTCGTCGACCGCCGTACCGTCCGCCTCGCGCTTCCATCCGATCTGGCCGCCGGGCTGCTGGAGCTCCAGCACGAACTCGATCGCCGCATACACGGCGGGCCACATCCGGTCGAGGAAGGCATCGTCGCCGGTGGACAGATAGTGGTGCCAGACGCCGACGGCTATGTACGCGCAGAAGTTGGTCTCGCGGCCGAGGTCGGTGGGCTCGTCGGCGTTGCCGTCGTGGTAGGCGGCGTACCAGGAGCCGTCGTCGTTCTGGTGCGCGGCCAGCCACTCGTAGGCGCGGGCCGCGGCCTCGTGCTCGCCCGCGGCATCCAGTGCCATCGCGGCCTCGGTGTGGTCCCACGGGTCGAGGTGGTGCCCGCGGAACCACGGGATCGCACCGTCGGGGCGCTGCATCGCGAGGATGCCGGAGACGGTCTCGGTGGCCTGCTCGGCGGTCAGGACCCCGGGCAGCACAAGGTGTTCCGTACGGCCGGGGCCGCGCCTGGACATGGTCACGCGTCGACCTTGGGCAGGTGGGGCTTGGTCGCGTAGGCGACGAAACTCTTGCCGATCAGGGGGTTGAGCGCCTGCTCGGCGACACGCGTCGCCAGCGGCTTCTTCATGATGTCCCAGACCAGCAGCTTGTGGTACGCGCGCACCGGCAGCGCCTTGTCGTTGTCGACGCCGAAGGCGCACTTGAGCCACCAGTACGGCGAGTGCAGCGCATGCGCGTGGTGGGTACCGTAGGGCCTCAGGCCCGCCTGCTTCATCTTGCCGAGCAGCTCCTCGGCCTTGTAGATGCGGATATGGCCGCCCTCGACCTCGTGGTAGGCGTCGCTGAGCGCCCAGCAGATCTTCTCGGGGCCGTAGCGGGGCACGGTGACGGCGATCCGGCCGCCGGGCCTCAGCACCCGGACCATCTCGGCGAGCACACCCTTGTCGTCCGGGATGTGCTCCATGACCTCGGAGATGATCACGACGTCGAAGGACTCGTCGGGGAACGGCAGGTTGAGCGCGTCGCCCTCCATCGCGGTGGCCGTTGCTCCCTCGGGGGCCTCGCCGGCCTCCTTCATCGCGGCGAACCACTTGGCGACCTCACGGATCTCCTCGCCGTTCTGGTCCAGGGCCACGACCTGCGCGCCGCGCCGGTAGCACTCGAACGCGTGCCGGCCTGCGCCGCAGCCCAGGTCGAGCACGCGGTCGCCCGGGGCGAGCGGAAAGCGGGAGAAGTCGACGGTCAGCACGGGGGTCTGCCTTCCTGGGCGTCGGAGCGGGTGGTGCGAGGGGGCGGGGCGGTTCAGGGGGTGCGTACGGCTTGGACGCGCGCGGAGGCGGGGGCCGTGGAGGCGGCGGCGATCGCCTCGCGGTAGCGCTCGGCGGTGCCGATCGCGGCCTGCTTCCAGGTGAAGCGCGCCAGCACCCGGGCGCGGCCCGCGGTGCCGAGGCGGGCTCGCAGCTCCGGGTCGTCCAGCAGTCGGCGCAGCGCCGTGGCGAGGGCCCCCGCGTCTCCCGGCGGCACGGCCAGGCAGGTCTCGCCGTCCGGTCCCGCGACCTCGGGGATGGCGCCGCCGGTGGTGGCCACCAGCGGGGTGCCGGTGGCCATCGCCTCGGCCGCCGGCAGCGAGAAGCCTTCGTACAGCGACGGCACACAGGCGATCTGGGCACTGCGCACCAGATCGACCAGTTCGGCGTCCGTGATGCCCTTGACGAACTCGACGGCGTCCTGGAGTCCGTAGCGCTCGATCAGCTGCGCCACCGGGCCGTCCTCGGCCCGCTTGCCGACGACGACGAGATGGGCGTCGGGATTCTCGGTGCGCAGTTTCGCCAGCGCCTCGACGAGGAACACGAGCCCCTTGAGCGGGACATCCGCGCTGGAGGTGGTGACGATCCGGCCGGGGACCTCGGCGATCTCCTGATTCGGCGAGAAGAGGTCGGTGTCGGCACCGATGTGGACGACATGGATGCGCTCACGCCGTACGCCGAGGTGATCGACTATCTCCTGCTGCGAGGAGCCGGAGACGGTGAGCACGGACGGCAGTCGGCGGGCGACCCGCTTCTGCATCCGGGTGAAGCCGTACCAGCGGCGTACGGAGGCGCGCCGCTTCCAGTCGGCCGCCGCGTCCAGGTCCAGCTTCCGGTCGACGGTGATCGGGTGGTGGATGGTGGTGACCAGCGGTGCGCCGAGGTCGCCGAGCAGTCCGTAGCCGAGGGTCTGGTTGTCGTGGACGACGTCGAACGCCCCGCGACGGGCCCGCAGATGCCGGCGGGCGCGCAGCGAGAACGTCAGCGGTTCGGGGAACCCGCCGGTCCACATGGTCGCGACCTCGACCGCGTCGGTCCAGTCGCGGTACTCGCCGAGCTTCGGGGTGCGGAAGGGGTCGGGGCTGCGGTACAGGTCGAGGCTGGCCAGCTCGGTGAGCGGCACGCCCTCGTCGAGCACCGGGTAGGGCTGGGCACCGATGACCTCGACGCTGTGGCCGAGGCGCGCGAGCTCGCGCGACAGATGCCGGACATAGACGCCCTGGCCGCCGCAGAACGGGTTCCCCTTGTACGTCAGGAGGGCGATACGAAGCGGTGCGTCACCGCCGCCGGACGTGCCCGCACGGGGGCCGACCTCTATGGCCTCTGCGGTCACCCACGGCCCCCTTCTCACTGCTTTTCGCCGGAGCGTAATCGCTCGCGCTAATCTAGAACAAGTTTCAGACTTGATCGGCCGAGGGGTTCGAATCTACCGGCAGGTAGCGCGACTGTGACCGGCGGATCAGGTGATTCGCGCCACGGCAGGAGCCCTGCCATGCTGTGCGATCCGGACGCGTCCATGGAACGGGACATATGACAGCGGAAGCCAGGTCGGCGGGGCCCCCCTCGGCGCCCCTGACGGAACGCCAGGAGGCGCGTCGGCGTCGCATCCTGCACGCCAGTGCGCAACTGGCCAGCCGGGGCGGCTTCGACGCGGTGCAGATGCGCGAGGTCGCCGAGTCCTCGAGCGTCGCACTGGGCACGCTCTACCGCTACTTCCCGTCCAAGATCCATCTACTGGTCGCCACCATGCAGGACCAGCTCGAGCACATGCACACGGCCCTGCGCAAGCGGCCGCCGGGCGGCCGGAACGCGGCGGACCGGGTCGCCGAGACGCTGATGCGGGCCTTCCGGGCACTGCAGCGCGAGCCGCATCTCGCGGACGCGATGGTGCGGGCGCTCACCTTCGCCGACCGCAGCGTCAGCCCCGAGGTGGACACCGTCTCGCGGCAGACGACGGCGATCATCCTGGACGCGATGGGCCTGGAGAATCCGACGCCCGAGCAGCTCTCGGCGGTGCGGGTCATCGAGCACACCTGGCACTCGGCACTGATCACCTGGCTGTCGGGGCGCGCCTCGATCGCCCAGGTGAAGATCGACATCGAGACCGTGTGCCGGCTGATCGACCTGACGGCCCCGCCGCCTGCCGAGCCGACCGCGCCCGCGAGGGGACGCGGCCGCGCGTAGCCGGTGCCCTACGACATCTTGTTCTTCGCCAGCTCCTCGTCGATCGCCTTCTCGCACTCGGCACTGTTGTCCGTGGCCTCGAAGAAGATCACCAGGAACGTGTCGGCCCGGCCGATGTACCTCGCCCTCAGAGTCCAGCCGCCCTTGTCCAGGGCTGTGATGACCGACCCCTTCTCCTTGAGTTCCCGAGCATGCTTCCAGCCGCCCTGCTTCAGGGCCGCCAGCGTCGCGTCGTAGGACTTCTGCGGGTCGGCAACCTTCTTGACGTCCGCCTGCCAGGAGACCCCGCACTTTTCGACGGAAGCCGGGAGATCCTCCTCCGACGGCTCCTCGGTGAAGCCTGCCGCCGTGGCCGCGTCCGCGATCTCCTTGGTGGCCGCGGCGGCGTCCAGGCTCCCGCCCGCTTCCGCCGGAGCGGCGGACGAACCGGAGCGCGACGTCCCGGGCTTGTCGTCCTTCGCACCGCTGCATCCCGCCACCAGAAGCACCACACCGGCGGCCGCGGCCACCCACCTCGCCTTGCGCACAGGTCTCCCGATTCACATCGCGCACGGGCCCCCTGCCCGCGCGGTCAAGGGAGCAGTCTGGCACGGATGTTCGCGCGGGCATTCGCACAGGCCAACTCCGGGCGATGGGGGAACGGTGGAGCGGACGGTGAACCGGACCGGACCGCGGGCTACTCCTCGGGCGGGAAGACCGGCTCCCCACTCCCCAGCAGGGTGATCACGATCGCCTCGACCGGGCAGTTCTCCGCCGCGGCAAGGACCTTCTCGTCGGCGTCGGCGACATCGGCCCGAGGGCGGGACTGCCGGGCGGAGTCCAGCCGGAACCCGTCCGGCGCGTGGCCCACACACATGCCCGATCCGATGCAGACCCTCCGGTCCACCTCGACGTGCCAGCGGTCCCCCATCACCGCGCTCCATACCCCGCGGGCAGATGGATCATCTTGTGCTCCAGGTACGAGCCGTACCCCTCGGGCCCGAACTCCCGCCCCAGACCTGAGTTCTTGTAGCCGCCGAACGGCCCGAGCATGTCGAGGCTGAAGGTGTTGACGTTGTACGTCCCCGTACGCACCCGGCGGGCGAAGTCGACGCCGCGCTCCACGTCGGAGGTCCACACACTGCCGCTGAGGCCGTAGTCGGAGTCGTTCGCGATCGCAGCCGCCTCGTCGTCGTCCCCGTACGGCAGCAGACAGATCACCGGGCCGAAGATCTCCTCGCGTGCGATGCGCATGGAGTTGTCGACACCTCCGAACAGCGTCGGCTCGACGTACCAGCCGCGCTCCGGCCCCGCCGGGCGGCCGCCGCCGCACAGGACCTTGGCGCCCTCCTCCTGACCGATCCGGATGTAGTCCAGCGAGCGCTGCTGCTGGCGCGCGGCCACCAGCGGGCCGACCTCAGTCGCCGGGTCCAGCGGGTCGCCGACGACCAGCGCCGAGGCCGCGGCCGCGAACGCCTCGGCGATCTCGTCGTAGCGGCTGCGCGGCGCGAGGATACGGGTCTGGGCCACGCACGCCTGGCCGTTGTTCATCCAGGCGGCCGGGACTATCCCGGCGAGTGCCGTGTCGAGGTCCGCGTCGGGCAGGATCACGGCCGCCGACTTGCCCCCGAGCTCGAGCGTGACTCGGGTGAGGTTGCGCGAAGCGACCTCCATGACCCGCTTGCCGGCCGCCACCGAGCCGGTGAAGGAGACCTTGTCGATGCCGGGATGCCCGACCAGGTACTCGCTCACCTCGCGGTCCGCCGGCAGGATCGACAGCACGCCCTCGGGCAGTCCGGCCTCCTGCGCGATCTCGCCGAGGATGTACGCGTCCAGGGGCGACTCCGGCGACGGCTTGAGCACCACGGTGCAGCCCGCGAGAAGCGCGGGGCCGAGCTTGGCGGCGGCGGTGAACTGCGGGACGTTCCACGGCACGACGGCCGCGACGACCCCGACGGGCTCGCGGCGCACCAGGATCGGGCCGAGCACCCCGTCGCGGCGCTCCTCATGCGCGAAGCCGCGGGCGACGGTGATCGCCGCGTCCCACACCATCATGGCGCCGAGCGCCTGGGCGAGGACACTCCAGGAGTAGGGGGAGCCGTTCTGCGAGCTGATGGAGCGGGCGATCTCCTCGTGCCGTACGGCGACCGCGTCCTTGATCCGGCCGACGACGGCGATCCGCTCCTCGAGCGTGGAGCGTGGCCAGGGCCCTTCGTCGAAGGCCTTGCGCGCGAGCGCCACCGCCCGGTCGACGTCCGCCCGCGAGGCGTGCGGGACGCGGCCGATGACCTGCTCGGTGTGCGGGGAGACGACGTCGATGGCGTCGCTGCCGATCGGATCGGTCAACTCCCCGCCGATGAACAGTTTTCCGTGTTCGATGAGCTCGGTCATGACTGCTGCCTCCCGCTGGGCCGCACTATCTGACACAGTTTCAGAACTGATACCAGTTCCAGTTGAAGGAGTCCACGGCCGGAACGAACTGCTGCGGTCGAGGATCGCCGGGTACGTCGGGCGGGTGCCGGATGAAGAGACGTGCACTCCTGCGGAGCCCGCGTGACGGCGGCCGGTCCTGTGATGTCGGGGCTGCGGGCGGCGACCTCGACGTCAGCTTCTGGTCAGGCAGAAGGGATGCCCGGCCGGGTCGGTGAAGACCCGCCACCTGTCGCCGCCCGGTTGGTACTCCGGCTTGAAAGCGCCCAGCTCCAGCAGCAGGGCCTCGGTCCCGTCGAGGTCATCGACTGCGAAGTCGAGGTGGACCTGTTGTGGCGCGGCCTGGTCGGGCCAGCGCGGAGCCTGGTGGCCGTCCACCCGCTGGAAGCCGATGAAGAGCCCGTCCTCGCTGGCGAGGCCGGCGAAGTCACCGTCGGATTCAGGGTGAAGCTCGAGCCCGGTGGCCTGCCGATAGAACGCGGCCAGCGCCTGAGGATCCGGGCAGTCGAGTGTGATCGCGGTGAGCTTCATCGGCAGGGGCATGGCAACTCCGTCACGGCAATCACGCTTTCGGGCAAGGGTCACGGCCGAGGCACACCGTACTGATCAGCTTCACACTTCGTGACCTGGCCGTACGTCGCCGCCGAGCCGCGGCGCAGAGTCGACGTGACCGGCTGCCCCCACGCCCACGCAAGTTGCGAAGTACGACTGGAGTGACGCACCTCAGTCCCGCTGTGCGGGCCCGAGGGCGGGTGGCGACTGGTGGTCCCCGGCGGGGCCGACGTCGCCGTTCTCCCACTCGGGGTCGTAGGCGCAGGACCCGGTGGCGCCGCCGGTGAAGTACTCCCGGTCCGGGAACCAGGTGAAGGACATCCGCTCGGCCCCGTCGTCCCGCTGGACGAACAGGTCCCAGTCCTGGCCCTTCGCGCCCTCGCGGTAGGACGTGACCTCCCAGCCGTTGTCCTTGAAGTGCTGGTGCAGTCGGCGGAGGCCGGAGACGGCACGGCTGGCGGGCACGTGGTCGAGCGCCCAGCTGTGGCTCATCCGGTAGGCGCCGTCGACGGTCTTGTCCTCCAGCCCCAGCAGACCCCCGTCGTAGCAGAAGCCGGAGCTGAACGTGTTCTCCGTGCTGACGCCGATGTCCTCGACCCCTGGTTCTACGGTGCGCTTGAACCCCACGACGTCGTACGCCTCCTGGGAACGCTGGAAGGCGCGGCTCGCCATGTCCTCGGGCGCGGCGCGGGGAAGGTCCGTCGACCCCCATGAGCCCCATGCGAGCTGGACGACCAGAACGAGTACGACGACGAGTACGGCGACGAGCGCGGTGCAGCCGCATCCGAGGGCCCCGAGGACGGGGGACCTGGACCCGGTCGGGGCGGGGGTGGTGCTGGTTGCTACGGGTTCCTCGGGCATATGGGGACGGTATGTCAGCGGTGGAGCGCGGCAGATGGGCGCGGTTACCCGGCATGGAGTGGGTACGCGTACTCAATCTTCAAGACATGAACCATGACATCCGACGTGATTGGCCAGTCGCCGGCCCCCTTCCCGAGGTGCTGGCTGTGAGCGGAGACCGCGCGCTACGTCACCGTCGGACCACCAGGCGCAGATGTGGAATACGACGACAGGAGCTGAGGATGGGCGATCCCCTCACCGGCCACATCGCGGATATCGACTCCCTGGTACTGAACGCGGACGGCAGTCTCCTCGCCACCACCGACGAGGACGACATCACACGGCTGTGGAGCATCCCGAATCCGTGACACACGGCCGCCCGCAGGCAGGGCCGGCACCTACGGCCCCCTGTGCGAAGCAGCCGGTCGGAGGGGTTCCTTATGGAGTCCTCACAGGCCATCCTGACGGTTCATCAGTTCTCGTTATAGGGGGCAATGGGCGTGTCGTCGACGAAAGACGGGCCGACAGACGAGTCCTCCGTCCAGCAGATCACCGACCACGGCGGCGGCGTACGGTCCATCAGGGTCCCCATCCCGGACAACCCGCTCGGGCACACCCTGGTCCACCTCCTCGACACCGACCGCGGACCCGTCCTCGTCGACACCGGCTGGGACGACCCCGCCTCCTGGGGCACCCTCACCGCCGGCCTGGCCGCCTGCGGGACCTCGGCCGCCGACATCCACGGCGTCGTCATCACCCACCACCACCCCGACCACCACGGCTTGTCCGGGCGGGTCCGCGAGGCGTCCGGCGCCTGGATCGCGATGCACGCCGCCGACGCCTCGGTCGTACGCCGCACCCGGGAAGCCGAACCGGGCCTGTGGCTCGACTACCTCGTGGACAAGCTCACCCGCGCGGGAGCGCCCGAGGAGCACACCGCCCCACTGCTCGCCGCCCGCGCCTCGGGCCGTACCCGTACGCTGCCCGGTCTGCGCGCGGCCCTGCCCGACCGGGAGATCGTCCCCGGCGAGCTGCTCGACCTGGTGGGGCGCCGGCTGCGCGCCGTATGGACCCCCGGTCACACGCCCGGCCATGTCTGTCTGCATCTGGAGGAGACGCACCCGGCGCTGCGGCCCGGCAACGGGCGGCTGTTCTCCGGCGACCACCTGCTCCCGGAGATCACCCCGCACATCGGTCTGTACGAGGACCCGGACGACGCCACGGTCACCGATCCGCTCGGGGACTACCTCGACTCCCTCGAACGCATCGGCCGCCTCGCCCCCGCCGAAGTCCTCCCCGCCCACCAGCACGCGTTCACCGACGCGGCAGGCCGGGTACGGGAGTTGCTCGCCCATCACGAGGAACGTCTTGCCGGGCTGCTGACGCTGCTGGCCCGCCCGCGCACCCCCTGGCAGGTGGCCGAGCGGATGGAGTGGAACCGGCCCTGGGACCAGATCCCCTACGGCTCGCGGAACATCGCGGTCTCGGAGGCGGAGGCGCATCTGCGGCGGCTGGTGAAGCTGGGGCGGGCGGAGGTGCTGGCGGGCAGCACGCCGACGCTGTACGTGGCGCTCCAGCGGGATCGGCGGCGCAGGCTCGTACCCCGCCCGGTGCCGGCCGACCCGCCTCTCCCGGGTGCGCCGCAGGCCGGCCGGTCCCCTGTGACCCACGCCCCGCCGCCGGCCGGTGACCGGCCGGTAGAGTGAGCGCGTCGTCATCATGCCCGTACGGGGGGAAGCCGGTGCAAATCCGGCACTGACCCGCAACCGTGAGCCGCCGTCATCGGCGGCGAGTCGGAATGCCCTGTACGCGGTTGTGACCGGCTCGTGCTCACCGGGATCCGCCCGGTGGGCCGGCACCGTCGAGGGATACGGAGCCGAGCCTGGTGCCTCACCGTGCCTGCGCCCGGCCCTGAGCAGGAGAGGCACCCGCCAGCCATGACCACCATTCGCCGCAGCGCAATAGCGCTCGCCGCCTCCGCCGTCCTCGGCCTGGCCGTCGTACCCGCCACCGCACAGTCCGCCGTCGCGGCGCCCAGCCCGAAGCCGTCCCCGTCCGCCGCGCTGCCGTCGGGCCTCTACGGCCAGGGCGACCCGACGTACGACGGCGTCTGGCGGCAGTCGCTCGCGCTGCTCGCCCAGGACACGGTCGGCGTGGTGCCCGCCAAAAAGGCCGTGGACTGGCTGACCGGGCAGCAGTGCGCGGACGGCGGCTTCCCCTCGTACCGCGCCGAGGCCACGAAGGCGTGCGACGCCAAGCTGCCGCTGGACACCAACGCCAGTGCCGCCGCGGTGCAGGCCCTGGCCGCACTCGGCGGCCGGGACGACGCCGTGGACAAGACGGTCGGGTGGCTGAAGTCCGTACAGAACAAGGACGGCGGCTGGGGCTACAACCCGGGCGGGGCCAGCGACGCGAACTCCACCTCGATCGTGATCGGGGCGCTCGCCGCCGCCGGTGCGACGCCGGCCGAGGTGACGTCGAAGGACGGCAAGTCGCCGTACGACGCGCTGCTGACGTTCGCGAAGCCGTGCGGCGGCAAGGACGGCGGCGCGTTCGTGTACCAGGTCGCGTCGCCCGGCATCGTCGCCGACTCCACGGCCGCGGCGGTGCTCGGCGCGCACGGCAAGGGCCTGGTGGTGAACGCGGCCAAGAAGGACACCAAGGGCACGGTCTGTGAGAAGGCGACCACGATCGAGGGCGCCGCGCACAACGGCGCGGCGTACCTCGCGAAGGGACTCGCCAAGAGCGGGCACTTCGACACGCCTCCGATGCCGGGCGCGAAGGACACCGCTCCGAAGCCGGACTTCGGGAACACGGCGGACGCGGTCGTCACCCTGACCGCGCAGGGTCTGACCGAGCAGGTCGACCAGCCGCTCGCCTGGCTGGAGAAGAACTCGGCCGCCTGGGCCAAGGAGAACGGCCCCGCCGCCTACGCCCAGCTGATCTTCGCGGCACACGCGGCCGGCGTCGACCCGAAGAGCTTCGGCGGCCAGAACCTGGTGACCGCGCTCAACTCGACCGGCCCCGCGCCGAAGGAGTCGTCGCCCACGTCCGCCGCCGCATCGAGCGACGAGAAGAAGGGCGAGACGTCCCAGTCGTCCTCGACCGTGTGGTGGATCGTGGGCGTGGTGTTCGTCGCCAGCATCGGAGCGGGCTTCCTGATCAGCGGCCGCAAGAAGCGGAACTGATGCGTACCCGGTTCCTGGTGCTCGTGCTCGGCGCCGTCCTCACGGTGCTGAGCGCGGCGCCCGCGCAGGCGGCAGGCTACCGCTACTGGTCGTTCTGGCAGAGCGGCGGCGGCACGTGGACGTACGCCACCGAAGGCCCGGCCACGGCTCGGCCCGCCGACGGGTCCGTCAACGGATTCCGGTTCTCGGTGAGCGAGGACAGCGGGGACTCGGCCGAGCCGCGCACGGAACCGGACTTCGCGGCGATCTGCGCGAAGACCCCGGCGAAGGACGGCACCAAGCGGATCGCGCTCGTCATCGACTCCGGCACGGTGAAGGACGCGCCCGAGGGCGAGACCCCGCCCGCGCAGCGCACGGCATGCGCACAGGTCTCCGAGGACGCGACCAGCGCGGAGGCGCTCGCGGCGGTGGCAAAGCCGCTGCGCTACAACAGCGGCGCGCTGCTGTGCGCGATCTCGGGCTACCCGGCGTCCGGCTGCGGCGAGCAGGTCTCCGGGGAGAAGAAGACCGGGGCGCAGGCCCCGAAGGCCACGAGCAACGACACGGACAGCAGCCCGTCGCTCGGCCTCGTTGCGGGGATCGCGGCGGTGCTGGCACTGGGCGCGGCGGGGCTGTGGCAGTACCGCCGCCGGCGAACCCGATGACGCCTGCGCCCGGCCACCCCCCGCACGATCCGGACGAGTCCGGGCCGCCACACCGGGTGCAGCCCCTGCCGGGCAACGCCTCTTCGCCGGACGGCCGCCGCGACTCCGAGGCGCTGCCGGGCAGCGGGGCTGCAGGCCCGACGCCGCCGGCCGGCACGTCGGGCGTGCAGCGCCGGCAGCACGAATCCCCGGCGCCAGGCGCCGCCGCATGCGACTCGGCATCCGGCCCGGCCGCCGGGCATGGCCCGTCGCGCCGGGCCGCCCGGCGCGACGCCGCCGACCCGCCCGCTGCGACCCCGACCACGACGGACGACAGGGCCGCACACGCGGCCCGGCGTGAGCCCGTTTCCACCGGCGGGCGCGCCGCGGATGCGCATCCGTCCGCGGCCGACAGCTCGGCCGAGCGCGCACGGCGCCCAGACACCCTCCCCCTCGGGGGGCTGCGCGCGCCCGCCGCCAGTCGCAGCAACGCGGTGCATGCCGGGGCCTGGTGGCTGTGGGCGCTCGGGCTGGCCGTCGCCGCGTCGCGGACCACCGATCCGCTGCTGCTCGCGCTGCTCGTCGGCGTCGCCGGATACGTCGTCGCCGCCCGCCGCACCGATGCGCCGTGGGCCCGCTCCTACGGCGCGTTCGTCAAGCTCGGGCTGTTCGTCATCGTCATCCGCGTCGTCTTCTCGGTCGTACTCGGCTCCCCCATCCCCGGTACGCACGTCATGTTCACGCTTCCCGAAGTGCCGATGCCCGACTGGGCGGAGGGGGTGCGCATCGGCGGGCGCGTGCATCTGGAACAGCTGGTGTTCGCGTTGTACGACGGGGCCAAGCTCGCGGCCCTGCTGATCTGCGTAGGCGCCGCCAATGCGCTCGCCAACCCGGCCCGGCTGCTCAAGTCCCTCCCCGGCGCGCTGTACGAAGCGGGTGTCGCCGTCGTCGTCGCGATGACTTTCGCGCCGAACATGGTCGCGGACGTGGTCCGGCTGCGCACCGCCCGCCGGCTGCGCGGCCGCCCGACCGGGGGCATCAGGGCCATAGCCCAGATCGGGCTGCCCGTCCTGGAGGGTGCGCTGGAGCGGTCGGTCGCGGTCGCCGCGTCGATGGACGCCCGCGGGTACGGACGTACGGCCGACGTCCCACCCGCCGTACGCCGCACCACCACTGTCCTCACTCTCGGCGGCCTGCTCGGCGTCTGTGCGGGCGCATACGGGTTGCTCACGGCGACGGGCCTCGCTCACGTTCTGCCCCTGCTGATCGCCGGGCTGCTCGCGGCGGTCGGCGGCCTGTGGCTCGGCGGCCGCCGCTCCGTGCGCACCCGCTACCGCCCCGACCACTGGGGCGTACGGTCCTGGCTGGTCGCCGGGTCCGGCGTGACGGTCGCGGCACTGATGATCCGCGCCGGCGTCCAGGACCCGGAGGCGCTGCACCCCGGCGTCGTACCCCTGACCGCGCCGACGCTGCCGCTGTGGCCCGCGCTGTCCGCGCTCGTCGGCCTGCTCCCGGCGTTCGTCGCCCCCGTACCCAAGGAGTCGTCGTGATCCGCTTCGAGAACGTCTCGGTGACGTACGGCGACGCCGCGGCGCCCACGATCAGCGGCATCGATCTGACCGTTCCCGAGGGCGAGCTGGTGCTTCTCGTCGGCCCCTCCGGTGTGGGCAAGTCGACCCTGCTGGGGGCCGTCTCCGGGCTGGTGCCGCACTTCACCGGCGGTACGCTGCGCGGCCGCGTCACCGTCGACGGCCGCGACACCCGCACCCACAAACCCCGCGAACTCGCCGACCTCGTCGGCACGGTGGGCCAGGACCCGCTCGCCCACTTCGTCACCGACACGGTCGAGGACGAGCTGGCGTACGGCATGGAGTCGCTCGGCCTCGCCCCGGACGTGATGCGCCGCCGTGTCGAGGAGACGCTGGACCTCCTCGGCCTCGCGGACCTGCGCGAGCGCCCCATCGCCACGCTCTCCGGCGGCCAGCAGCAGCGGGTGGCGATCGGCTCGGTGCTGACCCCGCACCCCAAGGTCCTCGTGCTCGACGAGCCGACGTCCGCGCTGGACCCGGCCGCGGCGGAGGAGGTCCTGGCTGTGCTCCAGCGCCTGGTCCACGACCTCGGCACGACGGTGCTGATGGCGGAGCACCGCCTGGAGCGGGTGGTCCAGTACGCGGACCGGGTCGTGCTGCTGCCGGGCCCGGGACTGGCTCCGGTGGTCGGCGACCCGGCGGAGATCATGGGGGTGTCGCCGGTCCATCCACCGGTGGTGGCGCTGGGCCGGCTCGCGGGGTGGTCCCCGCTGCCGCTGTCGGTACGGGACGCGCGGCGCAGGGCGGGAGGGCTGCGTGAACGCTTGAAGGGTCTTTCCCCCGCCCCTCCCCCTACGCCTGGCGGCGTGGGGGGATCCTCACTTCCCGTGACCGGGGGCTTCGCCCCCGCACCCCCGGTTCCCGACACCGGGGGCATGCCCCCACGTCCCCGTACGCTCTTCGGGCGTGTCCTCAATCGCCGGACAGGCTCCCATGGACGGAGCCCCGGTGAAGGGAAGGGGAGGGGTGGGGACAAACTCCCCGTCACCGACCCCCTCGCCACCGTCACCCGCCTGGGCATCCGCCGCGCCCGCATCGAGGCCCTCCGCCATGTCGACCTCACCGTCGCCCCCGGCGAGACCGTGGCCTTGATGGGGCGCAACGGCGCCGGCAAGTCCACCCTGCTCTCCGCCCTCGTCGGCATGATCGAGCCCACCTCCGGCAGCGTGCTCGTCGGCGGCCGTATCCCGCACCGGACGGAGCCGAGGGAGCTGATCCGCGAGGTCGGGCTCGTCCCCCAGGAACCGAGGGACCTCCTCTACGCGGACACCGTCGGCGCCGAGTGCGACGCCGCCGACGCGGACGCGGGTGCGGCGCCCGGGTCGTGCCGCGCGTTGGTGGGCGAGCTGCTCCCGGGCATCCCGGACGACATCCATCCCCGTGACCTGTCCGAGGGGCAGCGCCTCGCGCTCGCGCTGGCGATCGTGCTGACCGGCCGGCCTCCGCTGCTGCTGCTCGACGAGCCGACCCGCGGTCTGGACTACGCGGCGAAGGCGCGGCTCGTCACCGTGCTCAAGGGCCTCGCCACCGACGGCCACGCCATCGTGCTGGCCACGCACGACGTGGAGCTGGCCGCCGAGCTCGCGCACCGCGTGGTGATCCTGGCGGACGGCGAGGTCGTCGCGGACGGCCCGACAGCCCAGATCGTGGTCTCGTCGCCCGCCTTCGCGCCGCAGGTCAGCAAGATCCTCGCCCCCCAGGAGTGGCTGACCGTCTCCCAGGTACGGGAGGCCCTGTGAAGAGCGCCGCGCAGAACACCGTGAAAGGCCCCGTGAGGAGCCACCCGAAGACCGCCACGCGCCCCATCCGCCTCGGCCCCCGCTCGATCGCCGCGCTCGTGCTCATCAGCGCGATCGGGGTGATCGCCTTCGGCTGGCCGCTGCTCGCCGACGCCGACTCGGGGCTCGCGCACTCCGCCGACGCCCCCTGGCTGTTCGCCGCGCTGCTGCCGCTCCTCGTCGCCGTTGTCGTGGCGACGATCGCCGACACCGGCATGGACGCCAAGGCGGTGGCGATGCTCGGAGTGCTGGCCGCGGTCGGCGCGGCGCTCAGACCGCTGGGCGCGGGCACCGCGGGTCTGGAGCCCATGTTCTTCCTGATGGTGCTCAGTGGCCGGGTCCTCGGTCCAGGCTTCGGGTTCGTGCTCGGGTCGGTCACCATGTTCGCGTCCGCGCTGCTCACAGGCGGGGTGGGGCCGTGGATGCCGTTCCAGATGCTCGCGATGGGCTGGTTCACCATGGGCGCCGGGCTGCTGCCCGGGCCGGAGCGCCTGCGCGGGCGCGCGGAGCTGCTGATGCTCGCGGCGTACGGGGCCGTCGCGGCCCTCGCCTACGGAACGGTCATGAATCTGCAGGGCTGGACGTACATCGGCGGGCTCTCGTCCGGTATCTCCTTCCACCCCGGCGACCCGGTGCAGGAGAACCTGCTCCGTTTCCTCGCCTACTGCGCGGCGACGTCGCTGGGCTGGGACATGGGGCGGGCGGTGCTGACGGTGGTGCTGACGCTCGCGCTCGGCTCCACGCTCCTCAAGGCACTTCGCCGTGCCACCCGGCGGGCGGCGTTCGAGGCCCAGGTCACATTCGAGCCCCCGAACCCTCCGCAACGGGGTGAGGCGGACCACACGGCCGGGTCCCGGAACGATCGGACCTAGTAGTCACATCCCGGGACCGACCGACCTACAGGCATCCCTCCCCACCTGCACGAACTACCACAATATGCCATTTGGTCATTTAGCGGTTTAAGCACCTCATACCCGTTCTGGGTCGTATCTACGGGTGAGCCCGGTCACGGCGCGACGTCCGAGGCCCCGGCTACAACTGTTCTCGTCGCAAGGCGCCGCAGGGCTTCGAGCCCGGCACACAGGTCCATTCGGGCCGGGCCTCGCGACCCCCCGTACCCGACGTAAGAGGTTGCGCCTTGTCCCGCTCGCTGATCACCCGCTTCACTGCCCGCCACAAGTCCGTTGTCGCCGGCACCGCCGTGCTTCTCGGTGCGGCCGGTGCGGTGATGGGGGCGACCTCGACGGCCTCGGCCGCGAACGCCACCCCGCAGCAGATCGCCAAGCAGATGATGCCTGCCGGCCAGTACCAGTGCTTCAGCAAGATCGTGGAGCACGAGTCCAACTGGAACCACACGGCGACCAACGCCTCGTCCGGCGCGTACGGCCTGGTCCAGGCCCTGCCGGGCTCGAAGATGGCTTCCGCGGGTGCCGACTGGAAGACCAACCCGAAGACCCAGATCAAGTGGGGTCTGGACTACATGAACGAGCGTTACGGCAGCCCGTGCGGCGCCTGGAACTTCTGGCAGGCCAACCACTGGTACTGAGCCGCCGATACAACGAGCGCCCGAGGCTCCGAAGCGACACGTCGCTTCGGAGCCTCGCCGCATGTACGCAGTGCGCCATTCAGGTGCGAAGGCTCAAGGTGCCCATACGGTGGCCCGAAACTCTCTCGCAGAGCAAGTTCGCTCCGCAGACCCGCGCCACGTATCAACCGGCGCAAGTGGCAGGTCGTCGGGTTCGTCCTGCCGCCGGCGTTTCGCTGTCGGACCACGCGACCCCCGCCATCGCCATGACGCACTCGAACACCGTCAACCGGCCGGCGAGCGCTCCGGGTGGCGGGGGCGCCGATTACGACTACAACGGCCGAGTTGACGCAGATGACCAACCACTCCTGGACGTAGCCGTCGACCCGTTGCACTTCCGCCCGGGGTTCCCGGGCGGAAGCACGCAGCACTTACCGGGCCGCACCCGGAGAACCAGAACCTGCTCATGGCGGCGCCGGGCTCACAGGCGCTGAATGATCGTGCCCGTTGCCTGCGCTCCGCCCGCGCACATCGCGATCAGGGCGAACTCCTTGTCCCGGCGCTCCAGTTCATGCAGTGCCGTGGTGATCAGCCGGGCGCCGGTCGCGCCCACCGGGTGGCCGAGCGCGATGCCTCCGCCGTTCACGTTGACCTTCTCCAGGTCCTGCTCGAAGACCTGGGTCCAGCTGAGCACCACCGAGGCGAACGCCTCGTTGATCTCGACCAGATCGATGTCACCGAGCGACATCCCCGCCTTGCCGAGGACCGCGCGGGTCGCGTCGATCGGGCCGTCGAGGTGGTAGTGCGGGTCGGCGCCCACCAGCGCCTGGGCCACGATCCGGGCGCGCGGCTTCAGCTTCAGCGCCCGCGCCATCCGCTTGGACGCCCACATGACGGCCGCGGCGCCGTCGGATATCTGCGAGGAGTTGCCCGCGGTGTGGACCGCCGTGGGCATGACCGGTTTCAGCCCGGCAAGCGCCTCCATCGAGGTGTCGCGCAGCCCCTGGTCCCGGTCGACGAGCCGCCACATGCCCTGCCCGGCCGCCTGCTCCTCCTCCGTCGTGGGCACCTGAACGGCGAACGTCTCGCGCTTGAAGCGCTCCTCGCCCCAGGCGATGGCGGCCCGCTCCTGGGAGGCGAGTCCGAGTGCGTCGACGTTCTCGCGCGTCAGCCCGCGGCGACGCGCGATGCGCTCGGCGGCCTCGAACTGGTTGGGCAGGTCGACGTTCCACTCGTCGGGGAACGGCTTGCCGGGCCCGTACTTGGACCCGCTGCCGAGCGGTACGCGGGACATGGCCTCGACGCCGCAGCTGATACCGACGTCGATGACCCCGGCCGCGATCATGTTGGCGACCATGTGGCTCGCCTGCTGGGAGGAGCCGCACTGGCAGTCGACGGTGGTGGCCGCCGTCTCGTACGGCAGCCCCATCGCGAGCCACGCGGTGCGCGCGGGGTTCATGGACTGCTCGCCGGCGTGGGTGACGGTGCCGCCGACGATCTGCTCGACGCAGTCGGCGTGAATGCCGGTGCGGCCGAGGAGTTCACGGTAGGTCTCCCCCAGCAGGTAGGCGGGATGGAGGTTGGCGAGCACTCCTCCGCGCTTGCCGATGGGGGTGCGTACGGCTTCGACGATGACGGGTTCCGCGGCCATGAGCTCGTCCTCTCCTCGCGCGGCCGTGGGGGCGTCCCGGCGCCCTCAGGGCCGAACTGGCGAACTAGTACACGTTCTAGTTCTGCTCACAGTCTCAGGAGTGCTACCCCCGGTACGCAAGGGGCGTGCACGCCCCTTGCCGCGCCCCTCGCAGGCAACAGTTCCCACCGCAGCTCTTGCCACTTATAGAACTCGTTACTACCTTTCGGCCAACTTCTGATGGGCCGTCAGACCTGAAGTTGGAGCCGCCGATGTCCTGCCCCCATCTGCCCGCAGGGTTCGACTTCACCGATCCCGACCTTCTCCAAGCCCGCATCCCCCACCCCGAGTTCGCCCGGATGCGGCAGACCGCCCCGGTCTGGTGGTGCAGCCAGCCCACCGGCATCTCCGGCTTCGACGACGCGGGTTACTGGGTCGTCACCCGGCACGCGGACGTCAAACACGTCTCCACCCACCCCGAGCTCTTCTCCTCCCGCACCAACACCGCCGTCATCCGCTTCAACGAGACGATCAGCCGCGACCAGATCGAGGTCCAGAAGCTGATCATGCTCAACATGGATCCGCCCGAGCACACCCGGGTCCGACAGATCGTCCAGCGCGGCTTCACCCCGCGTGCCGTGCGATCACTGGAGGACGCCCTGCGCCGGCGCGCCCGAGCGATCGTGGAGACGGCGTCGGCGGGCGCGAAGGAGACCGGCAGCTTCGACTTCGTCACCAACATCGCGGTCGAGCTCCCGCTCCAGGCCATCGCCGAACTCATCGGCGTACCCCAGGAGGACCGCACCAAGATCTTCGACTGGTCCAACAAAATGGCGGCGTACGACGACCCCGAGTACGCCATCACCGAGGAGGTCGGCACCGAGGCCGCGATGGAGATCGTCTCGTACGCGATGAACCTCGCGGCGGCACGCAAGGAGTGCCCGGCCAGGGACATCGTCAGCCAGTTGGTGGCGGCCGAGGGCGAAGGCAACCTGTCCTCCGACGAGTTCGGATTCTTCGTGATCCTTCTGGCCGTCGCCGGCAACGAGACCACCCGCAACGCGATCAGCCACGGCATGCACGCGTTCCTCACCCATCCCGACCAGTGGGAGCTCTACAAACGCGAACGCCCCGAGACCGCCGCCGAGGAGATCGTGCGCTGGGCAACCCCGGTCGTCTCCTTCCAGCGCACCGCCACCCAGGACGTGGAGTTGGGAGGGGCCCGCATCAAGGAGGGCGACCGGGTCGGCCTCTTCTACTCGTCCGCGAACAACGACCCCGAGGTCTTCGAGGCGCCGGAACGCTTCGACATCACGCGCGACCCCAACCCGCATCTGGGTTTCGGGGGCGGAGGCCCGCACTTCTGCCTCGGCAAGTCACTCGCGGTGATGGAGATCAACCTGATCTTCAACGCGATAGCCGGCGCCCTTCCGGACCTGCGCCTGGCGGGCGACCCACGTCGGCTGCGCTCGGCGTGGCTCAACGGCATCAAGGAGCTCCAGGTCAGCACGGGTTGACCCGCGCAACCCGGACCCGGGAGGCGGGGGCCCACCCCACCCACGCCCAGCGCCCCTGCCTCCCAACGGTTGCCGGTCTCGGGTTTGGCCGGGTTGGTGGGTGTGGTGTGGGGCCGGTCTCGGGTTTGGCCGGGTTGGTGGGTGTGGTGTGGGGCCGCCCTCCTGGTCTTGATGGTGGCGGCTTCGGGTCGGGCGTCAAGGGCGCTCGGTCGTTCCTCCCTCGCGTCGCCGTTGGCGATTTCGCTTCGCTTCACCCTTGACTCCCGCCCCTTCACCGCCGGGAAATGTTCTTGGGAGGGCGGCCGGGGGGAGGTCGGCGCAGGGGGTCCGTCCGGGGCCGTTCGTTTCGGGCGGCTGCGGGCCGTGGGTGGGTGCGCGGCAGTTGAATGGGGCGGTGACGGGCGAGCTCAGCGACCGTCGGTCCTCCGTGGGTTGGGGTTCAGGACCGCTGGTCACTGGGCGGGGTGAGGAGAGGGCCGGCCGGGCGAGGCGGTGGGCGGTCCGCGGGCCGGTGGGTGGGTGCGCGACCGTTGAATGGGGCGGTGACGTGCGCGATAGGCGGCTGTCGGCCGTCCGTGAGCAGGGTTCAGGCCCGCTGGTCACTGGGCGGGGTGAGGAGAGGGCCGGCCGGGCGAGGCGGTGGGCGGTCCGCGGGCCGGTGGGTGGGTGCGCGACCGTTGAATGGGG
>NZ_JBIAPT010000020.1:0-217 GCF_042888425.1 Streptomyces sp. NPDC002889 | reverse complement strand
GCGGTGACGTGCGCGATAGGCGGCTGTCGGCCGTCCGTGAGCAGGGTTCAGGCCCGCTGGTCACTGGGCGGGGTGAGGAGAGGGCCGGCACGGGTCGAGGCGGTGGGCGGCTGCGGGTGATCGGGGCGCGGGCACTCCCGGGAGCGCACCCAATGCCCGATATCTCCCTCAATGTCCCGTGTATGGATCAGGTCGTGTACGCGGATTCCGGTGAGAC
>NZ_JBIAPT010000019.1:162160-177563 GCF_042888425.1 Streptomyces sp. NPDC002889 | reverse complement strand
AGAAGGCCAGGAGGTCCAGGAAGGCGACCTCATCGTCGTCCTCGAGGCCATGAAGATGGAACAACCGCTGAACGCCCACCGCTCCGGCACCGTCATCGGCCTCGCGGCCGAGGTCGGCGCGTCACTCACCTCCGGCGCCATGATCTGCGAGATCAAACCCGGCTGACACGACGTCACTCACCGGACCGCACGGACCAGCCGGATCACCAGATCGCACAGACCGCTTCGCCCTGCCCAAGTCCTGCAGCAATTCGCCCTGCGAAGGAGAGAACCTCATGCACAGCACCTTGATCGTGGCTCGGATGGATCCCGGATCGGGTGCCGACGTCGCCAAGCTGTTCGCCGACTTCGACGACACCCAGATGCCCCATCTGATGGGCACCCGCCGCCGCCAGCTCTTCCACTACCGGGGGCTCTACTTCCACCTGCAGGACTTCGACACGGACAACGGCGGCGAGCTCATCGAGCAGGCGAAGACGGAACCGCGTTTCGTCCGGATCAGCCAGGACCTGAAGCCGTTCATCGAGGCGTACGACCCTGCGACCTGGCGCTCGCCCGCCGACGCCATGGCGACCCGCTTCTACAACTGGGAGGCATCGGCATGACCGGGCGCCGAGTCGTCATCACCGGGATCGAGGTCCTCGCTCCCGGAGGCGTCGGAACGAAGAACTTCTGGAACCTGATCAGCGACGGCCGTACCGCGACGCGCAGGATCACCTTCTTCGACCCCGACCCCTTCCGTTCACGGGTCGCGGCCGAGATCGACTTCGATCCCGAGGCGCACGGCCTGACCCCGCAGGAGGTCCGGCGGATGGACCGGGCCGCGCAGTTCGCCGTGGTCGCGGCGCGCGGTGCGGTCGCCGACAGCGGCATCGAGCTCGAGGCGCTCGACCCGCACCGGGTCGGCGTGACCATCGGAAGCGCGGTCGGCGCCACGATGGGGCTCGACCAGGAGTACCGGATCGTGAGCGACGGCGGCCGGCTTCATCTGGTGGACCACGAGTACGCCGTGCCGCACCTCTACAACTATCTGGTGCCCAGCTCCTTCGCGGCCGAGGTGGCCTGGGCCGTCGGTGCCGAAGGGCCGAGCAGTGTGGTGTCCACCGGCTGCACCTCCGGAATCGACTCGGTCGGCTACGCGGTCGACCTGATCCGCGAGGGCTCGGCCGACGTCATGATCGCCGGATCGTCCGACGCCCCGATCTCGCCGATCACCCTCGCGTGCTTCGACGCGATCAAGGCGACGACACCCCGTCACGACGACCCCGAGCACGCCTCGCGGCCGTTCGACGGCACCCGCAACGGGTTCGTTCTGGGCGAGGGCTCGGCCGTGTTCGTGCTGGAGGAGCTCGAGAGTGCCCGGCAGCGGGGCGCGCACATCTACGCCGAGATCGCGGGCTACGCGACGCGCAGCAACGCGTACCACATGACCGGACTGCGGCCCGACGGCGCGGAGATGGCCGAGGCGATCCGGGTCGCGCTCGACGAGGCGCGGATGAACGTCGAGGAGATCGACTACATCAACGCCCACGGCTCCGGCACCAAGCAGAACGACCGGCACGAGACCGCGGCGTTCAAGAAGAGTCTCGGCGACCACGCCTACCGCACCCCGGTGAGCTCCATCAAGTCGATGGTGGGCCACTCGCTCGGTGCGATCGGATCCATCGAGATCGCCGCCTCGGCGCTGGCCATGGAGAACAACGTGGTGCCGCCCACGGCGAACCTGCACACGCCGGACCCCGACTGCGACCTCGACTATGTGCCGCTCATCGCCCGGGAGCAGCTCACCGACGCGGTGCTCTCCGTCGGCAGCGGCTTCGGCGGATTCCAGAGCGCCATGGTGCTGGCCCGGCCCGAGAGGAGCGTGGCATGACCACCTCGGTGGTAGTGACCGGCCTGGGCATCACCTCGCCCAACGGCCTCGGTACGCAGGACTTCTGGGCCGCGACCCGCAGCGGCAAGAGCGGTATCGGCAGGATCACCCGCTTCGACCCCGCGCAGTACCCGGCCCGGCTCGCGGGCGAGATACCGGGCTTCGCGGCCTCGGACCATCTGCCGAGCCGGCTGCTCCCGCAGACCGACCGGATGACCCGGCTCGCGCTGGTCGCCGCGGACTGGGCCCTCGCGGACGCCGGCGTACGGCCCGCCGAGGTGCCCGAATTCGGCATGGGTGTGGTCACCGCGAGCTCCTCGGGCGGCTTCGAGTTCGGCCAGGGCGAGCTGCAGAACCTGTGGAGCCAGGGCAGCCAGTACGTCAGCGCGTACCAGTCCTTCGCCTGGTTCTACGCGGTCAACAGCGGCCAGATCTCCATCCGCAACGGGATGAAGGGCCCCAGCAGTGTGGTGGTCAGCGACCAGGCGGGCGGGCTCGACGCGGTGGCCCAGGCCCGCCGGCAGATCCGGCGGGGCACCGGTCTGATCGTGTCCGGTGCGGTCGACGCCTCGATCTGTCCCTGGGGCTGGGTCGCGCAGCTGGCCGGCGAACGGCTCAGCACGAGCGAGGAGCCCACCCGCGCCTATCTGCCGTTCGACAGCGCAGCGCGCGGCCATGTGCCGGGCGAGGGCGGGGCGCTGCTCGTCCTGGAATCGGCCGAGGCGGCTCGTGCCCGGGGCGCCCGGGTGTACGGAGAGATCGCCGGGTACGGCGCGACTTTCGACCCGAAACCGGGCAGCGGGCGCCCGCCGGGTCTGCGTAAGGCCATCGAACTCGCCCTGGACGACGCACGGCTGACCCCGCCCGAGGTCGACGTCGTGTTCGCGGACGCGGCAGCCGTGCCCGAGCTCGACCGTATCGAGGCGCAGGCGATCAGGGATGTGTTCGGCCCCGGCGGCGTAGCCGTCACCGCGCCCAAGACCATGACCGGACGCCTCTACTCGGGCGCCGCGCCCCTAGATCTGGCCGCTGCCTTCCTGGCCATGGAGGACGGCCTGATCCCGCCGACCGTCAACGTCGAGCCGGCCCCAGAGTACGGCCTCGACCTGGTCGTCGGCAGGCCCCGCCAGGCCGAGGTGCGCAGCGCGCTGGTCCTGGCCCGCGGCCACGGCGGATTCAACTCGGCCGTGGTGGTCCGGGCGGCCTCATGAGCCGCAGCAGCCGGGCAGCCACGTTTCAGCAGTACTTCAGACCGCCGTACTTCAAACCCCCGGAGTTCGGATTCCGGGTGAAAGGACTCCCCATGATGACTCAGCAGTTCACCCTCGCCGACCTCAAGCGCATCCTGCTCGAGGGCGCCGGCGCCGACGAGGGCGTGGACCTCGACGGCGACATCCTCGACACGGAGTTCGAGGAGCTCGGTTACGAGTCCCTCGCCCTGCTCGAGACGGGCGGCCGCATCGAGCGCGAGTACGGCATCACGCTCGACGACTCCGCGCTCACCGAGGCGCCCACCCCGCGGACCCTCATCGACGCGGTCAACACGCTGCTGACGGGTGTCACCGACAAGGCCGCCTGACCACCCTCGGAACCCGCCGCTGCCGGGTCAGGTCCCCCCGCCCGGCAGCGGCGACCGTCCGTACCGCCCACTTCGTCATCGGGAGAAGAGAACATGCCGCAGCAGGAGCAGCGGGTCGCCCTCGTCACCGGCGCCACCAGCGGGATCGGCCTGGCCGCAGCACGGCTTCTGGCCACCCAGGGCCATCGGGTCTTCATCGGTGCCCGCAACGCCGACAACGTCGCCGCGACCGTCAAACAACTGCAGGAAGAGGGGCTCGACGTCGACGGCACCGCCGTCGACGTCCGCTCCAACGAGGCCGTCCACACCTTCGTCCAAGCCGCCGTCGACCGGTTCGGCAGCGTCGACGTCCTGGTCAACAACGCCGGGCGCAGCGGCGGCGGTGTCACGGCCGACCTTGCCGACGATGTGTGGAACGACGTCATCGAGACCAATCTCAACAGTGTCTTCCGGCTGACCCGCGAGGTGCTCAACACCGGCGGCATGCGCGACAAGAGCCGCGGCCGGATCATCAACATCGCCTCCACGGCCGGCAAGCAGGGCGTCGTCCTCGGCGCCCCGTACTCCGCGTCCAAGCACGGCGTCGTCGGCTTCACCAAGGCGCTCGGGAACGAGCTCGCGCCGACCGGGATCACCGTCAACGCGGTCTGCCCCGGATATGTGGAGACGCCCATGGCACAGCGGGTGCGGCAGGGATACGCGGCCGCGTACGACACGAGCGAGGACGCGATCCTCGAGAAGTTCCAGGCGAAGATCCCGCTCGGCCGCTACTCCAGGCCCGAGGAGGTCGCCGGAATGGTCGGCTACCTGGCCTCCGACACCGCCGCGTCCGTCACCGCCCAGGCGATCAACGTCTGCGGCGGGCTCGGCAACTTCTGATCCCGCAGGACCCGAAGAACTCGAAGGACCCGAAGGAAACGAGGAGTGAGCATGTCGCACCCGGGCCTGCGCCAGGTCGAGCACGAGATCACCGTGGCGGCGCCTGCCGACGCGGTCTACCGGCTGATCGCCGATGTACAGAACTGGCCGCGGATCTTCCCGCCGACCATCCACGTCGACCATGTCGGCAAGGGTGAGCGTGAGGAGCGGATACGTATCTGGGCCACCGCCAACGGCCAGGCCAAGAACTGGACGTCGCGCCGCCTCCTGGAGCCGGAGAAGCTCCGGATCAACTTCCAGCAGGAGGTCTCCGCGCCTCCGGTGGCCTCGATGGGCGGCGCCTGGGTCATCGAGGCTCTCTCCGAGAACCTGTCGCGCGTCCGGCTGCTGCACGAGTACCGGTCCGTCGGCGATGACCCCGAGGGCCTGGAGTGGATCGACAAGGCGGTCGACCGCAACTCGCGGTCGGAGCTCGGCGCCCTGAAGGTGAACGTCGAACTGGCCCATGGCTCGCAGGAACTGACGTTCTCCTTCGAGGACACGGTGCACATCGACGGCTCGGCGAAGGACGTCTACGACTTCATCAACGACGCCCACCTGTGGTCGCAGCGGCTGCCGCACGTCGCCACCGTACGCCTCGAGGAGGACGCCCCGGGCCTGCAGACCCTGGAGATGGACACCCGCGCCAAGGACGGCTCCACCCACACCACCAAGTCCTACCGGGTGACCTTCCCGCACCGCTCGATCGTGTACAAGCAGGTCACGCTGCCGGCCCTGATGGCACTGCACACCGGTTGCTGGACGTTCGAGGAGAGCGAGGGCGGCGTGGCCGCGACCTCGCAGCACACCGTCGTCCTCAACACCGAGAACATCGCGAGGATCCTCGGCGCCGATGCCACCGTCGCCGATGCCAGGCAGTACGTACAGGGCGCGCTGAGCACCAACAGCAGGGCGACCCTGGACCACGCCAAGGCCTACGCCGAGAAGACCGGCTGACGATGCCCGCGGACGGAGCGGAGAACCCGGAGCGCCCCGACCCCCTGGACACCCAGGTCGTGGTCGTCGGCGCGGGCCCGGTCGGCCTCATGCTCGCCGGGGAACTGCGCCTGGGCGGCGCCGAGGTGATCGTGCTCGAACGGCGCGCGGCCGCCACCACGGAGTCGAGGGCCTCCACCCTGCACGCCCGCACCATGGAGCTCTTCGACAGCCGGGGCCTGCTCGAGGCCCTCGGCACCCCGCCCAACGAACCGCGCGGTCACTTCGGCGGGATCCCCATGGACCTGACACTGCCCAGCCGGCATACGGGCCAGTGGAAGGTCCCGCAGACCCGGACCGAGGAGCTGCTCCAGGACTGGGCCCTTTCGCTCGGCGCCGATCTGCGGCGGGGCTGGGAGCTGCGTGAACTCACCGATCACGGCGGCTGGGTGGAAATCGCGGCCGACACCCCGGGCGGCGTCCGGCGGCTGCGGTCCGCGTATCTGGTCGGCTGCGACGGCGAGGACAGCACGGTGCGCGGGCTGAGCGGGGCGAAGTTCCCCGGGCGGCCCGCCGGCCGCGAGCTGCTGCGTGCCGACGTGGCGGGCGTCGACATCCCCGACCGGCGCTTCGAGCGTCTGGAGCAGGGCCTCGCCATCGCCGCGCGCCGGGGCGACGGGGTCACCCGGGTGATGGTGCACGAGTTCGGCCGGCCCGTCCGGCCGCGCAACGGGGAGCCGGAGTTCGCCGAGGTGATCGAGGTCTGGAAGCGCGTGACCGGTGAGGACCTGAGCGGCGGCACCCCTTTGTGGGTCAACGCCTTCGGCGACGCCAACCGGCAGCTCGCCCGCTACCGCGAGGGCCGCGTCCTGTTCGCCGGGGACGCCGCCCACCGGCAGATGCCAAGCGGTGGCCAGGCCCTCAACCTGGGCCTTCAGGACGCGGTCAACCTGGGCTGGAAGCTGGCGCTCCAGGTCGGCCCCCGGCCGCCCGAGGGCCTGCTCGACAGCTATCACGGCGAACGGCACGCAGTCGGCAGCCGGGTCCTCGCCAACATCAGGGCGCAGGGGCTGCTTCTGCTCGGGGGTGAGGAGGTCGAGCCGGTGCGTGCCCTGCTCGGCGAGCTGATCGCGACCGAGCAGGGCCGCGTACACCTGGCCTCGATGATCACCGGGCTGGACATCCGGTATCCGGTCGGCGAAGGCGGAGACACGGAGCACCCGCTCCTCGGCACCCGGCTGCCGCACCTGGAGCTGCGGACACCGCAGGGCACCGTCACCACCACGGCCCTGCTGCGCTCCGGCCGCGGCCTGCTGCTCGACTTCACCGCCACGCCGGGCGCCCCGCTGCGATGGATCGCCGGGCTCTGGGCCGGCCGCGTCACGACCGTCGGCGCACAGCCGGATCCCGACGGCCCGCTCGGCGGCGCCGGGGCCGTGCTGGTCCGGCCGGACGGGCATGTCGCCTGGACCGGCTCCGGCCGCACCGGTTCCGAGCAGAGCGAGGTGCGCGACGCCCTGCGGCGCTGGTTCGGCTTGCCCGAACCCGGCCTGTGACCGGCCTGTTGCGCCGGCTGCGGCACCGAAGACCTGTAGGAACGAGAAGTAGGAGAGGGGAAGAATCGTGGACACGGATGTGATCGTCGTCGGCGCCGGCCCGACCGGCCTGATGCTCGCCGGGGAACTGCGCCTCGGCGGCGCCCGCGTCGTCGTGGCGGAACGCCTGGCCGAGCCCACCGGGCAGTCACGCGGTCTGGGCTTCACGGCGCGCGCCATGGAGGTGTTCGACCAGCGCGGCCTGCTGCCGCTCTTCGGCGGCCTGGAGAAGAGCCCGGTCGGCCACTTCGGCGGAGTGCAGTTCGACTACACCGTCCTCGAGGACGCGCACTTCGGCGCCCGCGGCATCCCGCAGTCGCAGACGGAGGCGGTCCTGGAGCAGTGGGCGAGTGGCCTGGGTGTGGACATCCGGCGCGGCTGGGAGCTCCTCGAGCTGACCGACGACGGCGACGGCGTCGAGATCACCGCGGCCACCCCCCAGGGCGTCCAGCGCCTGCGGGCCGCGTACCTCGTGGGCTGCGACGGCGGACAGAGCACGGTCCGCAAGGCGGCCGGCTTCGACTTCCCGGGCACCCCGGCGACCCGCGGGATGTACCTCGCGGATGTGGTCGGCTGCGAGATCCGCCCGCGCTTCCTGGGAGAGCGTGAGCCCGGCGGCATGGTGATGGCGGCCCCGCTGAAGGAGGGCGTGGACCGCATCATCGTCTGCGAGCACGGCACTCCGGCGGGCGAGCGCACAGGCCCGGTGAGCTTCACCGAGGTCGCCGACGCCTGGCAGCGCATCACCGGCGAGTCCATCCACGGCGGCAGCGCGGAGTGGGTCAGCTCCTTCACCGACGCCACCCGCCAGGTCAGCGAGTACCGGCGCGGGCGCGTCCTGCTCGCCGGGGACGCGGCGCACATCCATCTGCCGGCCGGCGGACAGGGGCTGAGCACCGGCGTCCAGGACGCGGCCAACCTCGGCTGGAAGCTGGCCGCCGTGGTGCAGGGCTGGGCCCCGGACGGCCTGCTCGACTCGTACCACGCGGAGCGGCACCCGGTGGGTGCCCGGCTGCTCATGAACACCCGGGCCCAGGGCCTGGTGTTCCTCGGCGGCGCCGAGGCCGATCCGCTGCGCACGCTGTTCACGGAGCTCATCGCACTCGACGACGTCAAGCGGCATCTGGCCGGGGTCGTCAGCGGTCTCGACATCCGGTACGACTTCGGGGCGGGCGACCATCCCCTGCTCGGCTGCCGCATTCCGCCACGGACCCTGCGCGGCCCGATGGGCCGGACCAGCACCACCGGGCTCCTGCACCCGGCCCAGGGGGTGCTGCTCGACCTGGCCGACGACGCCGGGCTGCGGGCGGCCGCCGCGGGCTGGAAGGACCGTGTGGTCGTGGCGACGGCGGTACCCGAGGCGGAGTCCGCCTTCGCGGGAGCGCGGGCCCTGCTCGTACGGCCCGACGGGCATGTCGCGTGGGTGGCCGCGGACACGTACGAGGACGGCGAGGCGGACGCGCCGGCGAGCTCCCTGCGGCGCTGGTTCGGCGCACCGGTGGCGAGCTGACCCGATGACCACAGCGACGCAGGCTCCCTCCCGGGGAGTACGCCCGATCACCCTCGACGCGGCCGGTGTCACCCTGTCCGCCCTCCTGCGCGAGCCGGAACAGACACCCCCGCGCGCCACCGTGGTCGCCCTGCACGGCGCGGGCATGAGCGCCGGGTACTTCGACGGCCAGGCCCACCCCGACCTGTCGCTGCTCACCCTCGGCGCCCGGCTCGGCTTCACGGTCCTCGCCGTGGACCGGCCCGGCTACGGGCACTCCGCCGGTCTGCTCCCCGAGGGCCAGACCCTCGCGGAGCAGGCCCGCACGCTGCGCGCGGCGCTCGACGACTTCGCCGCCCGGCACGCCACAGGCGCGGGCCTGTATCTGCTCGCGCACTCCTTCGGCGGCAAGCTCGCCCTGACCACGGCCGCCGACGCGACCCCCGACCGGCTGCTGGGCCTGGACATCTCGGGCTGCGGCCACCGGTACGCCGTACTCCCCGACGAGCTGCCCGAAGCCCTGGCGCGCATGCACTTCAAGCGCAGCTGGGGGCGCCTCGGCCTCTACCCGCCCAATACGTTCCGGTCCAGCACCACAGTGGTCGCTCCCATGCCCGTACGCGAGCGATGGGCCGCCGCGAGCTGGCCGGAGGTGTTCGCCGAGCTCGCGCTGCGGATCCGGGTGCCGATCCGGTTCACCTTCGCCGAGCACGAGCTGTGGTGGTGCCACGACCGCCCCGCCCTCGCCGATCTGACGGGCCGGCTGACGTCGGCGCCCCGCGTGGTCGTCGACCGGCAGCCGGACGCGGGCCACAACATCAGCCTGGGCTGGGCGGCCCGCTCC
Source organism: Streptomyces sp. NPDC002889 (assembly GCF_042888425.1). NCBI lineage: Bacteria > Bacillati > Actinomycetota > Actinomycetes > Kitasatosporales > Streptomycetaceae > Streptomyces > Streptomyces sp. NPDC002889. Next base: position 168,329 of record NZ_JBIAPT010000019.1, on the reverse strand, counting down.
TACCATCTGCGGGCCCTCGGGTTCCTGGAGGAATGCCTGCTGCGGGAACCCGAGGGCGGCGCATGACCGACGCGTTCTGGCGCAAGACCCTCGGCATCACGTTCCGGTCCCTGTCCGTACGCAACTTCCGGCTCTTCGCGGCCGGTCAGGTGGCGTCCGTGACGGGGACCTGGATGATGGTCGTGGCGCAGGACTGGCTCGTCCTGGACCTGACCGGGGACTCGGGCACCGCGCTCGCCACGGTGACCGCGCTGCAGTTCACGCCCATGCTGCTCTTCACGCTGTACGGCGGCCGGCTCGCCGACCGCTACGACAAGCGGACGCTGCTGATCGGCGCCAACGCCGTCTCCGGACTGCTCGCCCTGCTGCTCGCCGTGCTGGTGCTCGGCGGCACGGCGAGGCTCTGGCAGCTGTACGTGTTCGCGCTCGGCCTCGGCCTCGTCAACGCCTTCGAGGTCCCGGCCCGGATGGCGTTCGTCAGTGAGCTCGTCGGTACGCAGCTGCTGCCCAACGCCTCCGCGCTGAGCGCCGCGTACTTCAATGTCGCCCGGGTCCTCGGCCCGGCCCTGGCCGGACTCCTGATCAGCGGCACCGGCACCGGCCCGGTCATGCTGCTCAACGCGGCGAGCTATCTCGCGACGGTCGTCGCGCTGTGCCGTATGCGGCCGGCCGAACTGCTGCGCGGCGCCCCGCCCACGGAGCGGGCCCGTGTCATCGACGGCCTCACCCATCTGCGCAGCCGCCCGGATCTGCTCATGCCGCTCGGTCTCGTCGCGGTGATCGGCCTGTTCGGTCTCAATTTTCAGCTGACGCTGCCGCTGATCGCCAAGACCGTCTTCCATGCCGACGCGGCAGCCTTCGGCCTGCTCACCAGCGCGTTCGCCGCCGGATCGCTGCTCGCGGCCTTCGCCGGCACCGCCCGGAGGGGCCGCCCGCCCGCCCGTGCGGTCACCGGCTCCGCCCTCGCGTTCGGCGTCCTGGAAACGGCGGCCGGGTGGGCGCCCGGGTTCAGATCCGCGCTGGTGCTGCTCGCCCTCACCGGTTTTGCCTCGTTGTACTTCGCGCAGGCCGCCAACCACCGGATCCAGCTCGGCAGCGATCCCCAGTACCGGGGCCGCGTGCTGGCCATATACACCCTGATCCTGCAGGGCTCGGTGCCGATCGGCGCGCTCTTCGTCGGTCTGCTCACCGAGCATCTCGGCGCGCGCTCCGGGCTCTATGTGGGCGGACTGATCTCGCTGGCCGCCGCTCTCGCCGCCGCGGGGGCGGGCCGAATCGGCGGCGGGCGTGACGACTCCGCGCCCGCAACGCCCCGGCCGGCCGCGGGCAGACGGCCGTGACCAGGACCACGACCGGCCTCACCTTCGAGGGCACCGAGCTGCATGTGTGGCTGCTGCCCCCGCCGCGCTCCGCGCGGGAACTGCCGGCCGGCGAACTCGACGCGCGAGAGAGGAAACGCGCCGCCGCCTTCCGCAGGACGGACGACCGCATGATGTACGCGGCGGCGCACGTCGGACTGCGCCGGGTCCTGGCCGCCTACACCGGAATAGCCCCCGGTCGCCTGCCGATCGGCCCGGAGGTCTGCCACGAGTGCGCGATCTCGCACGGCCGCCCCGTCCTGCTCGGCGTACCCGGCGCCCCGTATTTCTCGCTCTCGCACAGCCACGGCCTGGTCCTCGTCGCCGTATCGACGACGCGGGTGGGCGCCGACGTCCAGCGGGTCCCCTCGCCCGAGACCGTCGAACTGTGCCTGCCGGCGCTGCATCCGGCGGAACGGCGGGAGATCGACCGGCTGCCGCCGGACCAGAGCACCGTCGCGTTCGGCAGGCTCTGGTCGCGCAAGGAGGCGTACCTCAAGGGGCTCGGCACCGGTCTCACCCGCCGCGCCGACACCGACTATCTGGGCGAGTACGCGACCGCCGAACGGCCGCCGGGCTGGCTGGTGGCCAATCTGCCGCTGTGCCCGAGCCATATCTCCGCCGTCGCCCTGGCCGGCGAGGAGGACTGCCCGGTCTCCATCCGCCCGGTGCCCGCCGAGTGGCTGTACGCGCACGACGCGACCGACCGGATCGCCGGGGCGCAGCCCGGGCTGCGCACGGTGCTGCGGGCACACACACCGAGGCCCCACAAGGGCCACAGGACCGAAACCGAGAGGGAGTTGGGGGCATCATGACCATCATCGAGGCCACGGCCGTCGACGTGGATCCGGATGTGGACGTGGACCGGCTCGAGGAGCTGGCGAGGATCAAGGAGCTGGTCCGTACGGGACCGGATCCGAAGGCCACCGAACGCCAGCACGCCAAGGGCAAGCTGACCGCGCGCGAGCGCATCGACCTGCTCCTCGACCCGGGGAGCTTCACCGAGCTCGAAGCGCTGCGCCGGCACCGGGCGACCGGGTTCGGCCTGGAGGCGAAGAAGCCGTACACCGACGGTGTCATCACCGGCTGGGGCACGGTGGAGGACCGCACGGTCTTCGTGTACGCGCACGACTTCCGCATCTTCGGCGGCGCGCTCGGCGAGGCCCACGCCCAGAAGATCCACAAGTTGATGGACATGGCGATCGCGGCCGGTGCCCCGCTCGTCTCGCTCAACGACGGTGCGGGCGCCCGCATTCAGGAGGGCGTCTCCGCGCTCGCCGGTTACGGCGGCATCTTCCAGCGCAACACGCGCGCGTCCGGTGTGATCCCGCAGATCAGCGTAATGCTCGGCCCGTGCGCGGGCGGCGCGGCCTACAGCCCCGCCCTCACCGACTTCATCTTCGCCGTACGGGACATCTCACAGATGTTCATCACGGGCCCGGACGTGGTCAAAGCCGTCACCGGCGAGGAGATCACGCAGAACGGGCTCGGCGGCGCGGATGTCCACGCCGGGGTCTCCGGCGTGGCGCACTTCGCGTACGACGACGAGGAGACCTGTCTCGCCGAGGTGCGCTATCTGCTCTCCCTGCTGCCGAGCAACAACCGCGAACTGCCCCCGCGTGCCCCCGTCACGGACCCCGCCGACCGCGGTGGCGACGCGCTCCTGGACCTCGTACCGCTCGACGGCAGCCGCTCGTACGACATGGGCAAGGTGATCGAGGAGATCGTCGACGACGGTGACTTCATGGAGGTCCACGCCACGTGGGCCACCAACATCGTCTGCGCGCTCGCCCGCCTCGACGGTCAGGTCGTCGGGATCGTCGCCAACCAGCCGGCCTCCATGGCAGGAGTCCTGGACATCAAGGCCAGCGAGAAGGGGGCGCGGTTCGTGCAGTTCTGCGACGCCTTCAACATCCCCCTCATCACGCTGGTCGATGTGCCGGGCTTCCTGCCGGGCGTGGAGCAGGAGCACGAGGGCATCATCAGGCGCGGCGCGAAGCTCCTCTACGCGTACTGCAATGCCACCGTGCCGCGCGTCTCGGTGGTACTGCGCAAGGCGTACGGCGGGGCGTACATCGTGATGGACTCCCGGTCGATCGGCGCGGACATCGCGCTCGCCTGGCCCACCAACGAGATCGCCGTGATGGGAGCGGAAGGCGCGGCCAATGTGGTCTTCCGCCGGGAGATAGCGGCGGCCGAGGATCCGGACGCGATGCGCCTGCAGAAGATCAAGGAGTACAGGAGCGAGCTGGTCCACCCCTATTACGCGGCCGAGCGGGGCCTGGTGGACGACGTCATCGACCCGCGCGACACCCGGCGGGTGCTCAGCCGCGCGGTGGCGATGCTCGCCGCCAAGTCCGCCGACCTGCCGAGCCGCAAGCACGGCAACCCGCCCCAGTGACCCGGCCTGCGGGCCTCGGCCTCAACCTGCCGATCCGGGCTGCGGCGGTACGAGTGGGGTGGTTACCGGGGACGGGATCCCTGCTCCCTTGGCCGCTCTCCGCCGGAAGGTGCCCTGCCACATCTGTCCCAGGAACCTGTAGAAGCGGTCCGGCAGGAACACGGCATCCGCAATGATCATTGCACCCGAGAAGATCGGGAGCCCCAGAAGAACCGCAATGCCCAGGTGCATGCCGAACAGCATGGCCAGGACGATGTACTTGAACCTGCCGAACAGGACGAACGGGAAGGCGACCTGCAGCAGCACGGCCAGGTAGCCGGCGATGGCGATCAGCATCTGGCGATCGGCCACCATGAGCGACAGTTCGGGCCATGGGCGGAAGAGATGGAGGTTCAGCACGTAATGGAGGGCGGTTCCGTTTCCCCAGAGGCCGCCCTGCACCTTGTACAGCCCTGCGGCTCCGTAAAGGATGCAGACCTGAGCCGCGATGACGAACATGCCGCAGTTGTGCACCACCGTAGTCAACAGCCTTCGGGCGAGGCCGAGTTGAAGCAATGGGTCAGGCGTTGTCCTTCCTGCCGCCAGGCCCCCGGCTTTGCGTGCGCAGGCGCGGAGCCGGGCCCTGCGGGCATCGAGGGACCACCGTCGGCCACAGGCGGTGAAGGCGAGGTACACGGCCATGAGGAGGATCAGGTTGTCTCCTCCGTCCGCCATGTAGATGGCCCTCGCGTGGAACGAGGCCACCACGACTGCGAAAAGGACGGACACTGCCCTGGTCCGCCAGCCGAGGACGAAGAGTGCGCACGTGACGACAGCAAGGGTGTAACAGACCTCGAAGTACACCCGGCTGTCGGACAGGGTGAGGACGCTGGACCAGCGTGTCTGGTCGAACAGCTGGGTCGCCAGGGCCGGCGTCCACGCTGAACCAGGACCCCAGATCTCGTCGCGGTGCGGGAACTCCCTCAGCAGAAAGGCAAGGTAGAGCAGTCCGTACCCGATGCGCAGCACTGCCGCCGCGTAGAGGGACATCGGCTGCTCGGTCAGGACGGCGCAGATCGCACCGATGCGATCGAGCACGCGCTGTCTACGTGCGTCGCCGGTCGACGGGGTCGTCCGACGCGGCTTGGGCGCCGCAGGGGACGCCTGCTCAGTCGCCATGGGATTCCACCTTCCACCACGGCAGATACCTGGTGTGGGCAGGGTCCGTTGCCGTCGGGTGCGGGCTGCCCGCTGTGGCGGGAGCCGCGACCGGCCGAGTGATCACCCTCAACTGGATGGCCTCAAATGTGGTGTGCCGATGGGAAGTGACGCGATCCACCGCAATGTTGCGCAGATACTTCTGCATCATCGTCGCCCGCTCGGAGCGCGGCTGATCGTCACTGCCGTGCAATTCGAGATAGGCGGTCCAGGCCCTGCGCAGCATGTTCTGCTCTGTATGGCTCGGGAAAGCGCTGTGCTTGATGGCGGAAGTGTCAACAGCGGTCAGGTCGAACCAGTTACTGACCTGGACGTTGCCGTCCGCGGAGGTTCGCTTGGTCCTCGCCGAAATCTGTCGGTTGACCGACTCGGGGTTCGGGGCGAACAGTTTCCAGTTCTGTTCGAAAAGTGGGTAGATCCATGCCTTGATTTGCTTGTCATAGGTCTGCGAAATTCTGTTCGGGGGAGCCACGTGCAGAAAAACCAGAAGGACGTGGACGAGGGACGCCGCCAGGCACAGGGCTACCGCGCCGGCCATCACCGTCCCCAGCGGGCCCGGCAGCCCAGCAAGTCCCTGATGTGCGCTTTCCCCGTCCGAAGCCCGTACGGCCGGGACCGTGCCGGCGGCGGTCGCGCCGTCGACCGGTCCTTGGCTCAACTCCTTCTCATCCGCTGGCTCCACGCCACCCGGTACGCGGCCGCAGCCGGCCCTTCCCATCCTGACTGCTCGCATCTGCTTCTCCTGAGCTTCTTGCGCGCATCCCGACCCAACCTCGTCGGCCCGCACCTCCGGACGCCGTTGGCGGCGCGGTTCGCGGCAATAGGTCTGCACCACGGTGGCGGACCTCCCGCCGCCGTGGTGCAGACCTGATGGAACGCGAATTCGTCGCCGTGACGCCGAACCGGACCTGGGTGGCGGGCTGCCCGCGAAGCACGAAGTCGTCTACCGCCACCGGACCGCAAAACCCTAGATCACAGCCACAGCCCCGGCCCTCGATCGATCCAGAACGGCTTACCGTGGTGCCAGTTGGGGTGCTTCGGGTGCTTGGGATGCTTGGGATGCTTCGGGTACTTCGGGCGCTTGGGGCGCTTGGGGTGATCGTGGTCGTCGTCACCACCCGTGGTCCCACCCGTCGTGGTGGTCTCACCCGTGGTCCCACCCGTCGTGGTCGTTTCACCCGTGGTCCCACCCGTCGTGGTGGTCTCACCCCGT
>NZ_JBIAPT010000019.1:39936-162067 GCF_042888425.1 Streptomyces sp. NPDC002889 | reverse complement strand
CGTCGTGGTCGTTTCACCCGTGGTCCCACCCGTCGTGGTGGTCTCACCCGTGGTCCCACCCGTCGTGGTGGTCTCACCCGTGGTCCCACCCGTCGTGGTGGTCTCACCCGTGGTCCCACCCGTCGTGGTGGTGGTCCCACCCGTGGTGCCGCCGGCGCAATTCGGACGAGTGATCACGTTGTTGATCATCGTCACGGCGGCGTTCCGTGCCAGCGCCCGGCCTTGGATGGTCGCCGCATCGTTCAAGGCGATCTGAGTCAGGGCCAGGATGTTGCCCACGAACGTGGTGTTGGTGTCGAGCGTGGCGGAGCTTCCGACCTGCCAGAAGACGTTGCACGGCGAGGCGCCGTCGACGAGGAGCACGCTGCTGTTGGGTGCCGTGATCAGGGTCGATTCGGCTTGGAACACCCAGACGGCGTTGGGGTCGCCGGCGGCATCCAGAGTGAGCTGGCCGGTGAGCTGGATACCGGAATCGGCGTGGTAGACGCCCGGACCCAGCGACTGACCCCCGAGGTCGACATCGGTGATGTCCACATCCTCGGGCTGACCGGCGGCGTCGTCGTACGCCGTGGTCAGGTCGACCTGCGCCTGGGCGGCGACAGCGTCCGTTTGGTGGATAACACCGTTCACCGTGCCATTCGGAGGACCTGTGAATCCGGTGATTGACGACCCCGGGCTCACTCCGAGGTCTCCGTTGACCACGGAAGGACCGGTATTGGTGACCGCCGAGCCGGCCAGCACCGCGAAACTGTCTGCCGTGCCAAGGGGAACAGCTGTTGCAATGGCCTTTGCTTGCGTCGGCGTCAGCGCCACTGTGACAGCGGCAATCAGCACCGTGAGGACCGCCGCGATCCAGGCGGACATTGTGCGCCAGTGAGGCGGACCAGAGATGTTCGATGTCATCAAGGGGCCTATTTCTGCGGGGGATGGTGGCAGGTCTTTCGCGGTTCTCACGGAGCTGCGACGAACCGCTCACCTCTTCCCGGCGGCAGACACCGTTGACTTCGATGACCGGGCCGAAGTTTCCGGGGAAAGGGGTCGACGTCAACATAACCGGGAGAGAACGCCAATATGAGAACCATTAGGGTGAGTCCTATCAAAGCGCTCACAGTTGACGAAATGTCATACAGGCTGAATATTTCACCCAGAGCGTCATGCCATCACGCCGCGGGGGTGCGCGACGCCAGCCGGCACACGCTGGGTCTGTTCGAGTCCGTCGGGGCCTTCGACTTACCCGAGGCACCGGAGCAGCTGCATGTGCTGGGGCTCGCGGAGTGACCGGCCGAGCCGCCGGGGTACCTCGCCGGACACGTCCCGGAGGCGCGTGACGGGCCACTCGCCCGGGCCGGTGAGCGTCCGCCCCGTCGCTAGGATCGACCGATGAACCGAGCCCGGAGGATCGACCGATGAACCGAGCCCCGAGCGAGTCACCCGCCGAGCGTGTCCGCGCCTTCCACCGCGCCTTCGGACTCGACTGCCGTTCCGTGCCCACACAGCCCTCGCCCGAACTCGCCCTGCACCGCCAGGATCTGCTCCACGAGGAGGTCGCCGAACTCGCGGAGGCGGCGGCGGAGGGCAGACTGGACCACGTCGCCCATGAACTGGCCGACGTGGTCTACATCGCCTACGGCACCGCGGCGGTCTACGGCATCGACCTCGACGCGGTGATCGCCGAGGTCCATCGCGCCAACATGAGCAAGCTCGGCCCTGACGGGCGTCCCGTGCTCCGTGCCGACGGCAAGGTGCTCAAGGGCGATTCCTACAGCCCGCCGGACGTCGCCGGGCTGCTGCGCGAGCAACGCGGGGCACACGACCCGGCGACTGAGCTCCGGGCGAGCGCCGTCGGGCCGGAGCGACCCCAGGACTCAGCCCCGGAGCGCTGAGCCGAGCGCGACGCCGTCCACCGTGCCCGCGGAGGTACGGGGAAGACGGTCGAGAAGGTGTACGGCGGGCTGGGGCCACCCGGACGGCCAGGCACGACGCACGGCACGCCGCCAGACGCGCTGATGCGTCGGCGATGCGTGAGTCCGGCCCGCCGCATCGCGGCTCCGCCGGCCCGTGGGCTGTCGACGTTGCGGCTGGCGCGGACCTGACACAACACCATGGAGAACTCCTGACGAAATGATATTGAGGCCCGCACTAGACACCTGGGTCCGGCCGGTCGATCGACGAGCCCGCCACCTCGCGCTCGATCCAGCGGCAGATCACGTCCACCACATAGGCGCGCTCCTCGCGGCTCAGTTCCCGCCCCTTGGGGATCTGGTGCCAGCGCTGGAGGCAGGTACGGCAGCAGGTCGCGGTCGCGTGTTGGGCGACGAAGACCGGGTGGCCGCGGTAAGGGGTCTGTTTGCCGTCCTTGTACGGCTCGGCCGGTCCCAGCCGCTTGGCAATGAGGTCGTAGGCGTGCCATCGCATCGTGGACGGCCCGCTCAGCTCGGCCGTGGCCCGCTCCCGACCGCGCAGATGGAACTTCGCGCGAAACGGATGCCGCGCGATGGTGTCCAGCCGTTCGTCGAGCGAGTCGGGCATCGGATCAGGCATCGAACGTTCCCAGGGAAGACAGCGGCCCCTCTCGATCGTATGCCTGACGGCCTGCGGATGCCGGAGCCGTGTGCGTACCGGCACTCATCCGCGCCGGCCACAGGCCTGCGCGGCCGGTACCTCGGAGGGCAAGGCGGTGTGCGGCCGCCGCCTCCGGGATGCGAACCCTGGACCTGCGGATGACGAGTTGCGTGACGGGCGTCGGCGAACGGCTCCGCAGCGGGCACCATTCGAGACCAGGAACCCCGACTCGCCGACCACCACGCAGGCGATACCGATCGGCTCCGCCGGAACAGGGCTGACAACGGCCGCGCCGGCATGCGATCATCGCGGCTGCCGGCGCTCCCCCCACGCCCCCCGTGCCGCCCCCACGCTCCCCACGACCGAGAGCGACCCACCGATACCCATGCACCAGGGTTTTCGCGCTGCCTGCGCCACGGCCGCCGCCATCGCCGCGGCCACCGCGGGACTTGCCCTGCCGGCCACCGCCCACGCCGCCACGCCCGTCTGTGCGGACGGCGTGTGGAAGGCGACGTACTACCCGAACACCTCCTTCAGCGGCCCTCCCAAGCTGACCGCCTGCGACACCTCGATCAACGAGGACTACGGCACCGGCGACCCGGCCGGGGTCACGCTGCCCCGCGACAACTTCACCGTCCGCTGGCAGACGACCCGCAACTTCGGCTCGGGCGGGCCCTTCAGCTTCAGCACCGCCGTCCGCGACGGCGTCCGCGTCTACGTGGACGGTGTCCGTAAGGTCGACATCTGGAAGAACGTCTCCACGACGCAGACCAAGACCGTCAACCTCACCATCCCCAGCGGCCGCCACACCATCCGCGTCGACTTCGTCGCCTGGACCGGCTACGCGAACGTCAAGTTCGGCTATGCCGCCCGCACGTCGGCCACCGTCGACACCGTCAAGCCCCTCGCCCCCGCCGGCGTCTCGGCGGCCTATGCCCCCGCCACCCTCAAGGCCACCATCCGCTGGGCGAAGAGCCCCGAGATGGACCTCGCCGGCTACCACCTCTACCGCCGCCTCGCCGGCACCAGCGCTTGGACGAGGCAGACCAGTACCCCGCTGACCGCCACGTCCTGCACCAACACCCCGCCCGCCACCGGCGCCGTGTACCAGTACGTCGTACGCGCCGTGGACAAGGCCGGCAACGAGTCCGGCGGCTCGGCCACCCAGTCCGTCACCACCACCGACAGGACCGCACCGGCCGCACCCACCGGGGCGGCCGCCGCCTCCGAGATGGACGGGATGCGCATCCGCTGGAGCGGGGTCGCGGGAGCGGTGTCGTACCGCGTCTACCGGGCGGCGAGCGCGGACGGCGCGTTCGCCGAGGTCGGCAGTACGAATCAGGTCTCGTACCTGGACACCTCGGCCGACGAGGGCGTCACGTCCTACTACCGCGTGACCGCGCTCGACGCGGCGGGCAACGAGTCCGCGCGTTCCAGTACCGTCAGCGGCACGCGCGGGGACCTCACCCCGCCGTCCGCCGTCACCGGACTGGCCCTCACCCCGACCGAGTACGGCTTCGCGCTGCGCTGGGACGCGAATCCGACGCCCGACCTGGGGCGGTACGTCGTCTACGCGGGCGAGCTCCTGGGCGACGAGGAGGAGAAGGTCTGCTCCGTCCACGAGGTGGAGTGGCTGTCGGCCGACACCACCTCGTACGCGTACGCCACCATCCCGGACGGCGACGAGCGCTGCGTGTTCATCGACGCCGTCGACGACGACTGGAACTCCCACTACAAGTGGACCCGCTCGCCCGAGATCGTGGTCGCGACCGAGCTCGACACGACGCCCAGCGTGGCGACCCCCGAGGGCTCGCCGCTGTCCGTCGACGTGTGGTCCGCAGAGGGCGACGAGGGCAATCAGGTGACGTGGTACGGGCTCGGCGAGGACTCCCCCGAGGCGGCCGGCGGCTACCGCGTCCACCGCTGGAACCCGGCCACCGGGGCCTACGAGAAGATCGCCGACCTCGACAGGTACGGGTTCGAGTACTTCGACACCAACGGCAAGCGCGGCACCACGTCCTACTACTGGGTGACCGCCGTGGGCGCGGACGGCACCGAGTCCCTGCCGGCGGGCGGCAGGGCGGTCACCGCACCGGCACAGTGACCTGAACGACGCCGAAAGGGCCGGGAGGTGATCAACCTCCCGGCCCCTTCCACACGTGCGCGTCGCCGGTCCGACCGTTGCCGACGTCAGCCGTCCCGCTTCGGCTTCGGCCGCCACACCGCCAGCGCGCTCGCCTGCTGCACGTCCTGGTACGGCACCGGATCGCGCCGGTACGACGCGTGCGCCTGCGCCTCGCGCCGGCTCCTGCCGGCCGCGAGCCCGCAACTGAGACCAGAACCGGGACCGCGAGCAGCCGGCAGCGCGGGACGAGCGCCGTCGCCGCATCCGTGAACGAGAGAGCCCCGGTCGGAGACGACCGGGGCTTTCTCTGTGCGGAGCCGCCTTCGGGACTCGAACCCGAGACCATTCCTCGCGCTTCAGCCCATGGGACGCATCGTCGCGCTTAGGGATCACAGAGGATCTGTATTTCCGCGAGGCAATCCGCCACTGCCTCCAGACAAGCCGCACGCCACAGGATCAATCCAGCCAATAACAAAAGTTTTGTCAATGTGACTCCATGGCCACCACCCCCGAACCCGCTCCCGGCGAAGGTCCCGTCCGCCCGGTCTCCGTCTCCCTCCACGAAGGCACCATCGCCGCCCTCAAGGCGCACACCGGCAAGCGCGGCATGTCCGCCTACGTCGAAGCCCTCATCCAGCGCCAACTCGAACGTGACCGGCTGCGCGAACTCATTGAAGACGCGGAGACCGAGCACGGGCCGGTGGATCAGGCAGCGGTCGAGGCCAAGCGGGCGCTCCTGCGCGGCGACGCAGCCGGCTCGGCGGACGCCACATGAGGGGCACCCTCGTCCTGGACTGCGAAGGCCTGTCCAAACTCGTACGCCGCACACCCGAGCTCACCGAGTGGCTGGCTGCGGCCGAGACGGAGGACATCCGCGTCATCACCAGCTCCGTCACCCTCGTCGAAGCCCGCGACCCCAAGACCAACCAGGCCCGCTTCGACTACGCCGTTTCGCGCGTCAACATCGTCCCGCAAACCGAAGCCATCGCCCGCCACGCGAGCAAGCTGCTCGCCGCAGCCGGCCTGCCCGGCCACAAATACGCCCTCGACGCCCTCGTGGCTGCCACCGCACTGGCCTCGCCCTCCCCCGTGACCGTTCTGACGTCAGACCCCGAGGACCTCCACATGCTGTGCGGCCCCGGTGTCCACGTCATCAAGATCTGACGCAGCGCGATGCCGGGTCGGCCGCGACCTCCGACTCGCTGCCGCTCAGCACAGCTCTGTCCATTCATCCGGGCGCCCACTGTCAGCGCACTGAAGTACGCCGTCTCTCCGCACGGTCCGGACCGCCGGTAGCACCGGGGGCCTGCGGCAGCTCGACGAGGCCAAGGCCAAGCGCGACGAGTACGCCGATGAGGTCACGCTGCTTAACCGGAAGCGTTCTTCACGCAGTTGCTCGCCCGTCTCTCTGTCGCCGGCGCGATCCTGATCGGCACCACGAACCCGACGGGCCGCGGCACTGGCTCAAAGCGAAGTACCTCGACCGGGAGCCGGAACTCGATCTCGCCTCCTGGCACTTCTAGCTCGCCGACAATCCAGCCTGGTCGCCCACCTACGTCAAGGCACTGTCCTTCGACGACGACCGGCATCCTGCTGCTGCTCGACCGGCAGTTCTTCACGCCCCGGATCGTGCCCGAGCGGCCCCGAGTGGTATCCGGTGGCTCTGTCACCGAGGACGCATCCTCGCTCGCGCAGACGCTGTCTCTCCTCCAGCAGGCGCAAGCAGTCTCGACTGATACGAAAGTGCGGCTGCTGCACCCCGATTGGGACGCAACAGCCGTGCAGGCCGCGGTCGACCGCATCCTCGTCGAGACCGGGCAGGCAGTGCCTGACCCGATGCAAGCCGGGGTCCTTTCATAGTTCGAGCGTCAGCTATCCCGCCTCAACGCTGCCCATGCCAACAGGGCATCACAGCATTGGCCGGTAACACCGAGCAGCACTAGCGCCCACACCACGATGGGCTCTTGTACGTGGCCACTCGCAATGACAAAGGCAACGCCACTGCCAGTGATGGCGCTCCATCGAACCGACGGGCGCGGAACCCTCACAACTAGGTCAGCCCGCGACCCAGTTGACGCGCTTCCTGACTGATTGCTCTTCACTCCACCGTGCTCCCTGATGGCAGGCCCGAATTGGGCGCGAGACAACGACAGAGCGTGTGTGCACAACACGTCTTGCCTGCCAACCAGTGTGGCATCAGAAGTGCCACCAGAACCTAGGAATCGAAGATAGAAAACATCTTCTCCCTTCGATGTCCCGAAATTATCTACATTCTGTCACGAGAGCGCTACAGCGAGTGGATGGTGATTTGCAATGATTCACCCCGTCATGGTCGTGAATCTCTCGGCCGCTGCCCGCGATCTCTACGCCGATGCCGAGCAGCGTCTGCTCGGCATCGTGGCGCGGCACCTCGCCGAGGGGTTCGAGGCGCCCGGTTGGGCGGTCGCCAAGCTGCGCGACGCCCCGCCTCTACGGCGAGCAGCGCAGGGCGTCGTCGACTCGCTCGCGACCGCCCTCGACCTTGAGGTGTTCTCGTCGGTCACCGAGGCGTACGACATCGGGGCGCGAGCCGACCTCGCGGAGCTCGGCGCCCTCTCCGATGCCGACGCCCGCCGGATCGCCGACAGCACTCCGAACGCGCGGACCGTGGATCGGCTCGTCGCCGAGACGATTGAGCTCGTCACCGAGACGCATCGCGGCATCCTCCGAGGTGTCGAGGACAGTTACCGGCAGATCATCAGCGAAGTGTCGGCGACGCCGCTCCTCGGCGTCGACACGCGCCGGCAGGCCACGCAGTGCGCGATCGAGCGATTCGCCGACCGGGGCTTGCGGACGTTCGTCGACAAGAGCGGGCGCGCGTGGCAGATGACGAGCTATGCCGAGATGGCCGTGCGGACCGCCGTCGGACGGGCCGCGGTCGAGACGCACGGCGACAAGCTGCGCGCCGTCGGCGTCTCCCTGGTGATCGTCTCCAACGCCCCCACAACTGCGATCTTTGCGCCCCGTTCGAGGGCAAGGTGCTTGCGCTCGACGGACCGGGCGGCACCCGGACGCTCGAGGTCGAGCACGCCACTTACGACGACCGCACCGTGCGGGTGAACGTCGCCGGCTCGCTCGACGACGCCCGCCGCGCGGGGCTGCAACATCCCAACTGCCGACACAGCACGAGCGCTTACCTCCCCGGAATCACCCGGGCCCCGGTCGAGCACTCCAAAGACCCCGCCAGCTACGAAGCCACGCAGCGGCAGAGGGGGCTCGAGCGCGCCATCAGGAAGTGGAAGAACCGCGCCGCCGTCGCCACGACCCCCGAGGCCAAGCGTGCGGTCGAGGCGCGGGTGCGCCAGTGGCAGGGCCGGATGCGCGAACACCTCGCCCAGCACCCCGAACTCATCCGCCGACGCGAGCGCGAGCAGCCCGGGGCTGGCAACCTCCCACCGGCCGGCGGCTATGCGGGCCGGCCGTCATGCCCAAGGCTGCGCGCGATGCCGCCGAGGCGACGGCGGCCATGGTGCCGAGGGGGCCGTGCGGCGGCCCGTTGCAGTCGTCGCAGAGGTCGAGGCCGAGCCCGCGAATGCCGAGGTCGCATCGGTTCCTGCTCAGCAGAATGGGCACGGATTGGGCACGCACAAGGGCGCGGAGATCATCGCGTTCCGCCCCCGATTGGTCGGGACATGAAAAAACCCCAGGTCACGGCGAGTGAGTCCTGGGGTTAATCCGAGCCGCCTTCGGGATTCGAACCCGAGACCTACGCATTACGAGTGCGTTGCTCTGGCCAACTGAGCTAAGGCGGCACGCTGCGGATATACGCGTCCTCGTGAGGACACGTTCGCATCCGCAGCGGCGCCAAGTCTACAGGGTTGTTTCGGGTGCCCCTGACCACCTCCCGGAGCCCCCGCGCGGCTGGTCAGCAGCGCTTGCCGTCCGGCGGAGGCGTCCCCTCGAGGAGGAAGGTGTTGATCGCCGTGTCGATGCAGCCGCTGCCGCGGCCGTACGCCGTGTGGCCGTCGCCGTCGTACGTCAGCAGCGTCCCGGACGAGAGCTGCTTCGCCAGGCCCTGCGCCCACTTGTACGGGGTGGCCGGGTCCCGGGTGGTGCCGACGACCACGATCGGCGGTGCGCCCTTCGCCTCGATGCCGTGGGCCTTGCCGGTGGCCGGGACGGGCCAGTAACCGCAGTTCAGGGAGGCCCAGGCGAAGCCCTTGCCGAAGACCGGGGAGGCCTTCTCGAACTCGGGCAGGGCCGACTGCACGGCCTCGGGGCCGGTGAAGGCCGGCGGAAGGTCCAGGCAGTTCACGGCGGCGTTGGCGAACATCAGGTTCGCGTACGAGCCATCGGCGTCGCGCTCGTAGTAGCTGTCGGCCAGCGCGAGCAGCGGCGCGCCCTCGCCGGCCTGGGCGCTGGTGAGGGCCTCGCGCAGCTGGGGCCAGGAGGACTCGTCGTACATCGCGGCGACCACACCCGTTGTGGCCAGCGATTCCACGAGCTCGCGGCTCTCGCCGGTCGGGACGGGCTTCTTGTCGAGCTCCGCGAAGAACGCCTTGAGGCGGGTGGTGGCGTCCGCGACGGACTCGCTGCCCAGCGGGCAGTCCGGCTGCTCGATGCAGTCCGCGGCGAAGGATCTGAAGGCCGTCTCGAAGCCGGCCGTCTGGTCACGGTTCAGCTCGCGGGCAGGGAGGGCGGGGTCCAGCGCGCCGTCGAGGACGAGACGGCCTGTGCGGTCCGGGAACAGTTCCGCGTACGTCGCGCCGAGGAAGGTTCCGTACGAGGCCCCCACGTACGACAGCTTCTGGTCGCCCAGCGCAGCGCGCAGGATGTCCATGTCGCGGGCCGCTTCGATGGTGGAGACATGGGGCAGGACCTGGCCGGAGCGCTTCTCGCAGCCCGCGGCGAAGTCCTTGTACGCCTTGGCCAGCCGCGTTCGCTCGGCCGCGTCGTCGGGAGTCTGGTCGACCTGGATGTACGCGTCCATCTCCTTGCTCGTGAGGCATTCGACGGGTTCGCTGCGGGCGACACCGCGCGGGTCGATGGCAACCATGTCGTAGCGGGCCCGGACGGGGGCGGGGTAGCCGATGCCCGCGTACGCCTGGAGATAGCCGATGGCGGAGCCGCCGGGACCGCCCGGGTTGACCAGGAGCGAGCCGATGCGCTTGCCGGGTCCGGTGGCCTTCTTGCGGGCCACGGCCAGCTTGATGGTCTCGCCCTCGGGCTCGGCGTAGTCGAGCGGGGCCTTCATCGTGGTGCACTCGAAGCCAGGGACACCGCAGGCCCGCCACTTCAACTGCTGGGTGTAGTACGGCTCGAGCGCGGGGGACGAACCGGAGGCGGCGTCGGAGGCGGAAGGCGAGGCCGCGGAGCCACCGGGCAACGAGCTTTCGGCGGTGCAGCCGGAGGCGAGCAGGCCGGCTGTGGCCAGCGTGAGGGCGGTGGTGCGCAACAGGCGCCTGGTGTCCATCTCCAGGAGCGTAACGGCCGCGGGGCGTCTGTGCCTGTTTGTGCTCGTTAGGGTGATCCGGTCAATCGCCCGGCGCCGCCCGTACGGCGTCAGCCGGCGCGCAGCGCCACGGTCATGGCCTCGATCGCCAGCAGCTGCGCCACATTGCTCTCCAGCGCCTGGCGGCATGCGACCACGGCCTCTATCCGGCGCAGCGTGCTCTCCGGGGTGGAGGCGCGGGCGATGCGGTCCAGGGAGTCCCGTACGTCCTCGTTGGCGAGCTCGACCGAGGAACCGAGCTGGAGCGCCAGCACATCGCGGTAGAAGCCCGTCAGATCGGTCAGGGCGAGGTCGAGGCTGTCCCGCTGCGTACGGGTCTTGCGGCGCTTCTGCTTGTCCTCGAGATCCTTCATCGCGCCGGCCGTCCCGCGCGGCATACGCCCCCCGGCGGCCGCGCCGAGCGCCGCCTTGAGGTCCTCCGTCTCCTTGATGTCGATCTCCTCGGCGAACTGCTGGGCGTCCTCGGCGGCGGCGTCGATCAGTTCCTGGGCGGCCTTGAGGCAGCCGCCGATGTCGTCGACGCGCAACGGCAGCTTGAGAACAGCGGCACGGCGGGCACGGGCCCGCTCGTCGGTGGCGAGCCGGCGGGCGCGGCCGATGTGCCCCTGGGTGGCGCGGGCGACGGAAGCAGCGACGTCGGGCTCGATGCCGTCGCGCCGGATCAGCACGTCGGCGACGGCGGCCACCGGGGGCGTACGGAGGGTGAGGTGGCGGCAGCGGGAACGGATGGTGGGGAGCACGTCCTCCAGGGACGGCGCGCACAGAAGCCAGACCGTCCGGGGCGCGGGCTCCTCGACCGCCTTCAGCAGCACGTTGCCGGCGCCTTCGGTGAGGCGGTCGGCATCCTCCAGGATGATCACCTGCCAGCGGCCGCCGGCCGGGGAGAGCTGGGCGCGGCGTACGAGATCACGGGTCTGTGCGACACCGATGGACAGCAGGTCCGTACGGATCACTTCGACGTCGGCGTGCGTACCGACGAGGCTGGTGTGGCAGCCGTCGCAGAATCCGCAGCCGGGTACGCCGCCGAGGGCACGGTCGGGGCTGGTGCACTGCAGTGCGGCGGCGAAGGCCCTGGCGGCCGTCGCCCGCCCGGAGCCGGGCGGGCCGGTGAACAGCCAGGCGTGCGTCATCCTCGACGCGGCGGTGGAGGCCTGCGCGGAGGCGTGCTCGGCGGTGACGCGGGCGTCGGCGTCCCGGGCGGCGGCGGCCAGCTCCGTCTGCACCCGCTCCTGGCCGACCATGTCGTCCCATACGGCCATGTGCCGTCACCGCCCTTTCGTACTGCGGTCTCCCATTGTGGGGGAGGGGGCCGACAATCCCTGCGGTGCGGGCCGGGGACGCGCTCTTTCCCTACCAGGCTCCGTCCCGGAACGTGGCGGCGAACACCGGGGCGCCCTCGGGGACGGAATGCGGGACGCCCGGCACCACACCACGCCCGATTCGCAGGGCGCGGCGCGCACTTCTCCGGCCCCGCGTCGGCTGAGGGGCGGACCGTCAGCGGCGACGCCGCCCCACCGGACTCATCGGACCCGGAGCAACCGGCCGCCAGGCTGCGCTCGGCCCCTCGCGCACTGCGCGAGGGGCCGAGCCGCGTCCCGCCGGGGTCAGCGGCGCCGGCCCCCGCGGTCGTCCTCGTCGTCGGGGCGCGGGCCCAGGAGTTCGTCCGCCAGGGTCGGGAGGTCGTCCAGAGGGGTTTCCTCCGCCCACTCCGAGCGGCGGCGCCCGCGGGGCGCGTCGGGGTCGACCTGGGGGATCTCACGGGTGCGTTCGTTCGAGGGTTCGTCGCGGAAGATGCCCGGCGGAACCCGGTCCGCGGGATTCTCGCCCGCCGCGGCGCCGTCCCGGACCGGCGGCAGCACCGCGGTTTCATCGGCCGCGGCGGAAGCCTCCGAGTCCCGCACGGGAGGCATGACAGCGGTCTCGTCGGCCCCCCGCGCATCGCGGACCGGCGGAAGCACAGTCGTCTCTGCCGCGTCCGGGACCTTGGGAAGCACCGTCGTCTCATCGGCGCCGGGCCTCGCGACCTCCTGCGTCACCTCGTCCGGCTTCACGACCGGGGTGGGCATCGTCGTCTCGGTCGGAGAAGCCGCCGGAGCCGGGGCTGCCGACGAAGCGGCCGTAGCTGCCGCGGCTGCCGCAGCCGCCGCCTCGGCCTGACGGCGCGCCTCCTCCGCCCTCAGCAGTGCCTCTTCCGCCTTGCGCTGCTTCTCCAGGCGGCGCGCCTCCGCCTCGGCCCGCAGCCGGGACTCCTCCTCCGCCTGCTTGCGGCGGCGTTCCTCTTCCTGGCGGCGGGTCTTCTCCTCGGCCTCTCGCCGACGGCGTTCTTCCTCGGCGCGCAGGCGCGCCTCCTCCGCCCGCTGCCGGGCCTCTGCCGCCTGCCGTTCGGCCTCGCGCTGCCGCGCCTCTTCCAGCTCGCGGCGCTTGCGCTCCTCCTCCTCGGCGCGGAGCTTGGCGAGCTGTTCCTGACGCTCGCGCTCCAGGCGCTCCTCCTCAGCCTTGCGGGCGGCCTCTTCCTCGGCCTTGCGGCGTGCCTCTTCCTCGGCCGCCCTGCGTGCCTCTTCCTGGGCCTTGATCTCGGCCTCGGACAGGGGCAGCAGCTGGTCGAGACGGTGCCGTACGACGGTGGCGACCGACTCGGGCTCCTGGCCCGCGTCGACCACGAGATAGCGTCCGGGATCGGCCGCGGCCAGCGTCAGGAATCCGGCACGTACCCGCTGGTGGAACTCCGCGGGCTCGGACTCCAGCCGGTCCGGCGCCTCGGTGAAGCGCTCGCGCGCGGTCTGCGGGGAGACGTCCAGCAGTACGGTCAGGTTCGGCACGAGGCCGTCCGTGGCCCACCGCGAGATACGGGCGATTTCGGTCGGCGACAGATCGCGGCCCGCGCCCTGGTATGCGACCGACGAGTCGATGTAACGGTCCGAGATGACGATCGCTCCGCGCTCCAGCGCCGGGCGGACCACCGAGTCGACGTGCTCGGCGCGGTCGGCCGCGTACAGCAGTGCCTCCGCGCGATTCGACAGACCGGCCGACGAAACGTCGAGCAGGATCGAGCGCAGCCGCTTGCCGATGGGCGTCGCGCCGGGCTCGCGGGTGACGACCACCTCGTGGCCCTTGGCGCGGATCCACTGGGCGAGTGCTTCGACCTGGGTGGACTTTCCGGCTCCGTCGCCGCCTTCCACCGCGATGAAGAAACCGTTCGCCGCGGGTGCCTGCGCGGGGTCTGCGCCGCGGCGCAGCGCGTCGCCGAGGTCGCGGCGCAGCGGCACGCCCGACCGGTCGTCCGTCTTGGCGAGAACGATCACCGCGACGGGCAGCAGCAGCGCGCCGACGAGCATCAGCGTGAACGCAGCCCCGCCGTGCGCGAAGACGAAGTCGCCGCTGGCCAGCCGGTGCGGCCCGATCGCGGCGGAGAGCAGCGGCGCGGCGATCGCGGCGAGCGCGATGGCGACGCGTACGACCGCTTGGAGGTGCTCGTTGATCCGGGCCCGCCGGAACTCCTCGGTCTCCTGGTCGATGAGCGTGTGCCCGGTGGCGGCGGCGACACCGGCCGAGAAGCCCGCGATTGCCGCGATGAACAGCACGGTGGCGGTGTCCGGCACCAGCCCCATCGCCAGCAGCCCGATACCCGTCGACGCGAGCGCGAGGGCGAGCAGCCGGCGCCGGGAGAGCGAGGGCAGCACGGCCTTGGCGCCGCGGATGCCGAGCCCGGTGCCGCCGATCAGCGCGAGGATGAGCAGGGCGAAGGCCGCGGGACCGCCGCCGAGGTCCGCGGCGTGCAGGACGGCGACGGCCGCGGCGGACGCGATCGCGCCGGTGACGGCGGCGCAGGCAAGGACGAACAGCGGCAGGGCGCCGGTGCGTCCCTTGTCCGGAGCGCTCCCGGTGGCGGGCCGGCGCAGGCCCTCGAGCGGCGAACGCGGACGGGGGGTCTGCCCGCCGGGCAGCTCCACGAAATACAGAGTCGACACGGACGCGGCGAACAGGCCGGCGGCGAGGTAGGAGCCGAGAGCGGCCTGATGCAGCGAGAACCATTCGATGCCGGAGCCGAGCGCGTTGCCGACCAGCGTGGCCACCAGCAGAGCGAGGGCCGCCACGGGGATCACGGCGAAGCTGGTACGCAGCCACAGCCTGCGCAAGGCGTCGAGGTGGTCGGGCAGCGGACGTACGGCCGCGCCCTCCGGCGGGGGCGCGGGCAGCAGCGCCGGAGCGGCACCCTCCCGGGCGACGGTCCAGAACCGCTCGGCCACTCCCATGACGAACACGGTGACCAGCACCATCGCGAGCGCCTTGTCGGGCGTCCAGTCGATCCACAGGGGTGCGATGACGAGGAGGACGAGCCGTACGGCGTCCGCACCGATCATCGTCCAGCGCCGGTCGAGCGGCCCGCTCGGCGAGGTGAGCGTGGTCATCGGGCCGAGCAGTACGGCTCCGAACAGCAACGTGGCCAGTACACGCGCACCGAACACGGCGGCGACGGCGAGGGCCGCCCCGCGGTAGCCGTCCCCGAACGCGCCGGCCTGCACCGCCGCCTGGAGCGCCAGCAGTACCAGCACAAGCATTGCGAGTGCGTCCCCGACACCGCCGGTCACCTGCGCGTTCCACAGCCTCCTCAGCGGCGGGAAGCGCAGTAGGGCGCGCACGGCGCGCTCGCGTGAGTCCGCGGCAAGGGCCTCGGACGCATCGGAGTCTGAGGCAGTCTCTGCAGCGGTACTCATGACCGCCTGCTGCTCGGCTGGCTGCTCGGCTCGCGTCATCCGCCCAGCCTATCCGGAGCGACTCGCTCCCCGGAGGCCCGCCCGAACATACAGGCGTACGATGCGGGCGCTTTGCGCACAGAACGGGAATCCTCCCGCCCGCGCAAAGCGCCCTGCGCGCCCGAAGAAGTCCTACTCCTCCGTCGACGCCTTGGCCGACGCGGCAGTCTTCTTCGCCGCGGCCGCGCTCGTCGTCTTCTTGGCGGCCGTCTTCTTCGCGGTCGTCTTCTTCGCCGCTGTCGTCTTCTTCGCGGCAGTCTTCTTGGCCGTCGTCGCCTTCTTCGCCGGGGCCTTCTTCGCGGGAGCCTTCTTGGCCGTCTTCTTGACCGGTCCCTTGGCGCGCTTCTCGGCCAGCAGTTCGTAGCCGCGCTCGGGCGTGATGTCCTCGACGCTGTCGCCGGTCCGCAGGGTCGCGTTGGTCTCGCCGTCGGTGACGTACGGGCCGAAGCGGCCGTCCTTGACGACCACCGGACGCTCGCTGACGGGGTCGGTGCCCAGCTCCTTCAGCGGCGGCTTGGCGGCGGCCCGGCCCCGCTGCTTGGGCTGCGCGTAGATCGCCAGCGCCTCTTCCAGCGTGATCGTGAAGAGCTGGTCCTCGCTCTCCAGGGAGCGCGAGTCCGTGCCCTTCTTCAGATACGGGCCGTACCGGCCGTTCTGCGCGGTGATCTCGACGCCGTCCGCGTCCTTGCCCACCACACGCGGCAGGGACATCAGCTTCAGCGCGTCCTCGAGCGTGACCGTGTCCAGCGACATGGACTTGAAGAGGGAGGCCGTGCGCGGCTTGACCGCGTTCTTGCCGGTCTTCGGGGTGCCCTCGGGCAGGATCTCGGTGACGTACGGACCGTAACGGCCGTCCTTCGCGACGATCTGGTGCCCGGTGACCGGGTCCGTGCCGAGCTCGAAGTCTCCGCTCGGCTTGGCCAGCAGCTCCTCCGAGTACTCCACGGTGAGCTCGTCCGGCGCCAGGTCCTCGGGGACGTCGGCGCGCTGATGGCCCTCCGCCTCCTTCTCACCGCGCTCGATGTACGGGCCGTAACGGCCGACACGCAGAACGATCCCGTTGCCGACGGGGAAGCTGGAGATCTCCCGGGCGTCGATCGCGCCCAGGTCCGTCACCAGTTCCTTGAGGCCGCCGAGGTGGTCGCCGTCGCCGTTGCCCGCCTCAGAGGCGGCGCCGGTCGACTCGCCCACGCCGAAGTAGAAGCGCTTCAGCCACGGCACCGCCTGCGCCTCACCGCGGGCGATGCGGTCGAGGTCGTCCTCCATCCTCGCGGTGAAGTCGTAGTCGACGAGCCGGCCGAAGTGCTTCTCCAGCAGGTTGACCACGGCGAAGGACAGGAAGGACGGAACGAGCGCCGTCCCCTTCTTGAAGACGTAACCGCGGTCGAGAATGGTGCCGATGATCGAGGCGTACGTCGACGGGCGGCCGATCTCGCGCTCTTCCAGCTCCTTGACCAGCGAGGCCTCGGTGTAGCGGGCGGGCGGCTTGGTCGCGTGGCCGTCGACCGAGATCTCCTCGGCCGACAGGGCGTCGCCCTCGGCGACCTGCGGCAGGCGCCGCTCGCGGTCGTCCAGCTCCGCGTTCGGGTCGTCGGCGCCTTCCACGTAGGCCTTCATGAAGCCGTGGAAGGTGATGGTCTTGCCCGACGCGGTGAACTCGGTGTCCCGGCCGTCGCCGGCGGTGCCGCCGATCCGGACGGTGACGCTGTTGCCGACCGCGTCCTTCATCTGGGAGGCGACGGTCCGCTTCCAGATCAGCTCGTACAGCCTGAACTGGTCGCCGGTGAGTCCGGTCTCGGCGGGAGTGCGGAAACGATCACCCGAAGGGCGAATCGCCTCGTGCGCCTCCTGAGCGTTCTTGACCTTGCCGGCGTACACCCGCGGCTTCTCGGGCAGGTAGTCGGCGCCGTACAGCTGCGTCACCTGTGCCCGCGCCGCCGAGACGGCGGTGTCGGAGAGCGTGGTGGAGTCCGTACGCATATAGGTGATGAAGCCGTTCTCGTACAGCTTCTGCGCGACCTGCATGGTGGCCTTGGCCCCGAAGCCCAGCTTGCGCGAGGCCTCCTGCTGCATCGTCGTCGTACGGAAAGGAGCGTACGGAGAGCGGCGGTAGGGCTTGGACTCGACCGAGCGGACCGCGAACGACGTATCGGCGAGCGCGGCGGCCAGGGCCCGGGCGTTCGCCTCGTCCAGGTGCAGCACCTGGGCGGACTTGAGCCGCCCGTCCGAACCGAAATCGCGGCCCTGCGCGACGCGCTGCCCGTCGACCGTGTTCAGGCGGGCAGTGAAGAGGGAGGGGTCCGAGACGTCGCCGGCCCGGCCGGTGGAGAACGTACCGGTCAGGTCCCAGTACTCCGCGGAGCGGAACGCGATGCGCTCACGCTCCCGCTCGACGACGAGCCGGGTCGCGACGGACTGGACACGCCCGGCGGACAGCCGCGGCATGACCTTCTTCCACAGGACCGGCGAGACCTCGTAGCCGTAGAGACGGTCGAGGATACGGCGGGTCTCCTGGGCGTCGACCATGCGCTGGTTGAGCTCGCGCGGGTTGGCGACGGCCTCGCGGATCGCCTCCTTGGTGATCTCGTGGAAGACCATCCGGTGGACCGGGACCTTGGGCTTGAGGACCTCGAGGAGGTGCCACGCGATGGCCTCGCCCTCGCGGTCCTCATCGGTGGCGAGGTAGAGCTCGTCGGATTGGGCGAGCTGCTCCTTGAGCTTCCTGACCTGCGCCTTCTTGTCGGCATTGACGACGTAGATCGGCTGGAAGTCGCGCTCGACGTCGACGCCGAGGCGGCGCACCTCACCGGTGTACTTCTCCGGGACTTCGGCGGCGCCGTTCGGCAGGTCGCGGATGTGCCCGACGCTCGCCTCGACAACATAGCCGGGGCCGAGGTAACCCTTGATCGTCTTCGCCTTGGCAGGCGACTCGACGATCACGAGTCGGCGGCCGCCCTGTGCGGTCTCGCTGGTCGGGGACAACTTCGCTCTTCTCTCCGGTCGACGCTCGATGGGCGCTCACGGCAGTACGGCACTGCTGCGGCGCTGCTGTCGCTGCGGAGTGTGACGGTACAACCCGCCCCCGTGTCAAACGGCAAAAGCCCGCAACGGCCACTCGAACGGTAACCCGACTCCAGCCATTCCTGCCGCCCGGACCGGCAGGTCGTCGGCCGGGGGCCCGGTCAGAGGCGGCCGAAGCACCACACCCCGAGAGCGAGGAAGACCACGCCGAAAAGCGTCCCGAAAGCGACGGCCGTGGGGGCGCTCACTCCATGGGCGACGGGCGCGCGGTGCAGAAGACGCATCCCCGTCCACAGCAGCAGTGCGCCTCCGAACAGCGCGAATGCCGTCCCGGCGAAGATCGCCGGCCCGCTCTCCATGTCCGTACCCGGTCCTTCCCTGGCGCCGAGGTGTGCTCGGACCGAGGCTGGCACCTGCGGGCGTCGTGAGCACGAACTGCGGGTGAACGGAGTGTGGGTTCACCCACACGGTCGCGGGCGGTGACGGGAATCATGCGGGAAGCCGCCGGGAAACAGGCGGGTGAAGCCGCCGCAAACCGAACATTGGCCGGATTTCCCTCATGAAGCGGCCGGTTCCAGGAACCCCTCCTCCACCAGCAGCCGTAGTGCCTGCGGCGTACGGTCACGCAGCAGCACCGGGTCCTCGTCGATCAACTGGGCGATCGCATCCAGAATCCGCCCCGCGCTCAGCGTCCCGTCGCACACCCCCGCGAAACCCGCCCCGACCGTGTCGACCTTGGTGGCGCGCCGCATGCCGCGGTTCTGGCGCAGCACCACATGCTCGGGGTCCTCGGCGCCGGGCAGCCCGACCTGCTCCTGCACGACTTCCGGCGCCAGCGTGAAGTGCTCGGCGAGCAGCGCCGCGTCGTCGTGCGTGCGCAGATAGTCCTGCCGGTCGAAATGGGCCCGCACACTGCCGCCGAGGGGCTGCTCGACAGGGTGCGGCCACTCCTCGGTGACGATCGACGGGCGCTCGGCACCGGACTTGCGCAGCGTGATCCAGCCGAAGCCGACCGCCTTGGTCCTGCGCGCCTCGAACTCGTCCAGCCACGCGTCGTACCGCACCGCGTACTGCGCCGGGTCGGCGCGGTGGTCACCGCTGTCGCGCAGCCACAGCTCGGCGTACTGCGTCACGTCCTGCACCTCGCGCTGCACGATCCAGGCGTCGCAGCCGCGGGGCACCCAGGAGCGCAGCCGCTCCTGCCAGTCCTCCCCCTCAACGTGCTGCCAGTTGGCGAGGAACTGCGCATAGCCCCCGTCGTTCAGCCTCGCTCCCGCCTGCTGAACGAGCGAGCGGCACAGGTCGTCTCCGCCCATCCCGCCGTCGCGGTAGGTCAGCCGGGCACCGGGAGAGATGACGAACGGCGGATTCGACACGATCAGGTCGTAGGTGTCGTCCCCGACCGGCTCGAAGAGCGAACCCTCACGCAGCTCGGCCTCCTGCGCTCCGGAGAGCGCGAGCGTGAGCCGGGTGAAGTCCAGCGCGCGGGGATTGAGATCGGTGGCCGTCACCCGCGTCGCATGCTGGGTCGCGTGCAGCGCCTGGACACCGGAACCGGTGCCCAGGTCGAGCGCGGCGGTCACCGGCATCCGCACGGTGATACCGGCGAGCGTGGTGGACGCTCCGCCGACACCGAGAACGACTCCCTCGCCCTGGCCGCTCGCACCGCCCGCGCCGCCGACCGCACAGCCGAGGTCGGACACGATGAACCAGTCCTGGCTCTCCGGGCCGCCGTACGGCCGGACATCCACGGTGGCCCGGATCTCGTCGCCGTCGCGCACCACCCAGCCGCCGGCGAGGCACTCCTGCAACGGAAGTGCTGCTCGCGCCCGCTCGTACGGCACGGGGCACTGGAGCAGAAACAGCCGTACGAGCGTCTCCAGGGCGCTGTCGCCGCGCGTGGCGCGCAGGGCGGGCACGGTCTCGCTGCGGGCCAGCGCGGCATACGCGGGTGCGCCGAGCAGATCGAGCAGTCCGTCGGCGGTGAAGGCGGCGGCGAGCAGAGCTTCGCGGAGCCGGGGCGAGTGGTCGGGCGCGGGGAGGCTGGTCGTACTCACCCGCCCATTGTGGCCGTAGCCACCGGCGAACGCCGCACGGCCCGGCCCCTGTGCGGGGGGACCGGGCCGTGAGCCTGTACTTGTGGCGGCTGCGCGCCTGCATGTGCGGCGGCTGCGCGCCTACGACTTGGCGGAGCGTGACGCCGACGCGGACGGGGAAGCCGCCACCTTGCTGGGTGACGGGGTCGAGGACGCGCCCGGCGCCGGGCTCGCAACCTTCACCCTCTTGCAGCCCGGCTGCTTCGCCATGGCCTTGCCGACTTCGCTCTGTGCCAGCTTCTCCAGCGCGGCGTTGTCCATCCGGTCGATCCTCTTCAGGCCGTCCGCGATCTCCTGCAGGCCGTCCGCGAACTTCTGCTGGTCCTTCGGGTCGAGACTGTCGACCTTCTTCTTCAGCTCGAGATACGCCTTGGCGGTGGTGTCGAACTCCTTGGCGGCGTCCTGCTGGAGCTTCTCGCCGGTGTCGACCGGCGGCGTACCGGCGTTCCTGACCGCCTGGGCCAGAGCCTTGTCGACGTCGGCGATGTCCTGGAAGGCCTTGGAGTCGGCGGCCTGGATGTCGGCCGGTTTGCCGTCGGCGGCCGTCGAGGCGATGGCCTGCTGGGCGGCTGCTCTCTTCTGGAACTGCGGCTGGGCCTGGTCGCAGAACTTCTTGGCCCAGGCGTCCACCTTGTCGTTGCCGTCGTCCGTGCAGCCCGACAGCGCCAGTACCAGTACCGCACCGCCGGACAGTGCGGCTGCAAGCTTCTTGTTCAACGGATCGGTCCCTTCCGAGGCTCTCGGCCCCGGAACATACACGCCGAATGGGCGACGGCCGCATGCCGTACGTCCGGTCAATGGGCTATTGCAGCCATTTGCACCAAGGGAGACAAGGCTCACCCGGGAGCGGACGAACGGGCGGGCAGCGCATCAACACGCGCTGCCCGCCCGGTCTTTGAGCCTTCGAACCGTGAACTTTCGAAGGCTCGGGGTGACGTCAGGAAACCACCGCCGGATCGGGCTTCTTCGCGCTCCGCTCCGCGGAGTTGCCTTCGTCACCCACGGCGATACCGCGCCGCTTGGAGACGTACACGGCTCCGACGATGACCAGGATCGCGAGCACCGCGACGACCGCCCGTACGCCCGCGCTGGCATCGTCCCCGTAGCTGAACTGGACGACCGCGGGCGCAATCAGCAGCGCCACCAGGTTCATCACCTTCAGCAGGGGGTTGATGGCAGGACCCGCGGTGTCCTTGAACGGGTCACCCACCGTGTCACCGATGACCGTCGCGGCATGCGCCTCGCTCCCCTTGCCGCCGTGGTGGCCGTCCTCGACCAGCTTCTTGGCGTTGTCCCACGCGCCACCGGAGTTGGCGAGGAAGACGGCCATCAGCGTGCCCGTGCCGATCGCGCCGGCGAGGAACGAGCCGAGCGCCCCGACGCCGAGCGAGAAGCCGATCGCGATCGGGGTCAGTACGGCGAGCAGGCCGGGCGTGGTCAGTTCGCGCAGGGCGTCCTTGGTGCAGATGTCGACGACGCGCCCGTACTCCGGCTTCTCGGAGTAGTCCATGATCCCGGGGTGCTCACGGAACTGCCGCCGCACCTCGTAGACCACGGCGCCCGCGGAGCGGGACACCGCGTTGATCGCGAGCCCGGAGAAGAGGAAGACGACCGCGGCGCCGAGGACCAGTCCCACCAGGTTGTTGGGCTGCGAGATGTCCATCACCAGATTCATCGGCGCGCCGTCGCCGACCTTCTCTCCGACCTCCCGGGCCGCGGTCGCGATGGCGTCGCGGTAGGACCCGAAGAGTGCCGCTGCCGCGAGAACGGCGGTGGCGATGGCGATGCCCTTGGTGATGGCCTTGGTGGTGTTGCCGACGGCGTCCAGGTCGGTGAGGACCTGGGCGCCCGCACCCGTGACGTCACCGGACATCTCGGCGATGCCCTGGGCGTTGTCGGAGACCGGACCGAAGGTGTCCATGGCGACGATGACGCCGACGGTGGTGAGCAGGCCGGTGCCGGCCAGCGCCACAGCGAAGAGCGCCAGCATGATCGACGTACCGCCGAGCAGGAACGCCCCGTAGACAGCGAGGCCGATCAACAGCGCGGTGTAGACGGCGGATTCGAGGCCGATGGCAATACCGGCCAGCACGACGGTCGCAGGTCCGGTGAGCGAGGACTTGCCGATGTCGCGCACGGGACGCCGGTTGGTCTCGGTGAAGTACCCGGTCAGCTGCTGGATCAGCGCGGCCAGCACAATGCCGATGGCGACGGCCACGAGCGCCAGGACGCGCGGGTCGCCGTCGTGCGCCCTGACCACGGCGTCGGTGACACCGGTCAACTCGGCGTAGGACGAAGGCAGATAAGTGAAGGCCGCAAGCGCCACCAGAGCAAGCGAGATCAGCGCGGAGATGAAGAAACCGCGGTTGATGGCGGTCATCCCGCTGCGATCGGCGCGCCGCGGGGCGACCGCGAAGATGCCGATCATCGCGGTGACCACGCCGATCGCCGGCACGATCAACGGGAAGGCGAGTCCGGCGTTGCCGAAAGCCGCCGTGCCGAGGATGAGCGCCGCGACAAGCGTGACGGCGTACGACTCGAACAGGTCGGCAGCCATACCCGCGCAGTCACCCACGTTGTCGCCCACGTTGTCGGCGATGGTGGCGGCGTTGCGGGGGTCGTCCTCGGGGATGCCCTGCTCGACCTTGCCGACGAGGTCGGCGCCGACGTCGGCGGCCTTGGTGAAGATGCCGCCGCCGACACGCATGAACATGGCGATGAGTGCGGCGCCGAGGCCGAAGCCCTCGAGCACCTTGGGAGCGTCCGCCGCGTAGACGAGAACCACGCAGGAGGCACCGAGCAGGCCGAGGCCCACCGTGAACATGCCGACCACGCCTCCCGTTCGGAAAGCGATCTTCATGGCCTTGTGCGCGACGGCTGTCAGATCCTTTTCCGGCTCGCCTTCCCTCGGCGTCGCCTCACGCGCGGCCGCGGCCACACGCACATTGGCTCGTACGGCAAGACGCATGCCGATGTATCCGGTGGCTGCCGAGAAGAGCGCGCCCACCAGGAAGAACACCGAACGCCCGGCCCGCTGTGACCAGTCGTCGGCCGGAAGAAGCATCAGCAGGAAGAACACCACGACGGCGAAGATGCCGAGCGTGCGCAACTGCCGTGCGAGATAGGCATTTGCGCCTTCCTGCACCGCTGCCGCGATCTTCTTCATGGAATCGGTGCCCTCGCCGGCGGCCAGCACCTGGCGCACCAGCAGCTGGGCGACGACCAGCGCCGCCAGCGCGACGGCCGCGATGACAAAGACGATCAACCGGTTGTCGTCCGTGAGTACCGCTGCGGCGAGAGAAGTGGGTTGATCGATCAGTTCAGGGTTGAAGAGCCCCGCCATTCGTCCTCCTTGACGCTCAGAGCTCAAGATGTGGACGGATTGTAGGGAGCGGAACCTGATCAAAACAGTGCGCGGTAAATGTAATTGACCTTGACTTGCTACTCAGCAAATGATCGCGCCCTGAAACTGGCCCCGAAAGCAGTAATGGGGCAAAAGCATTGACGCTTGATCGACGATCTAGGAAATGCGAAAGAGGCCCTGCTCAGCAGGACCCCTTTCGGATCAAAATGACTGAAGAATCAAAAGATCAATAGGCTGAACGGGTGATGGAGGAATGGCAGGGCTGCGATCGGCCGAACGGGTGAGTGGCGGAACGAACGGCCGAAGGGCGACGGGTCGCCGTCAGCGCGTCGCGGCACCCGGCGTCACCGGCCAGCTCATCCGGATCACCCCGCCGTCGTCGGTGGAGGAGACCTCCACGTCGTCGACGAGGCCGCTGATCACGGCGAGGCCCATCTGATCCTCGCCCTCGCCGTCCACGTCCTCGTCCGCCGTGGAACGCACGCCGGGGACGTCCGTGGCCCCGCCCACCGCGCTCGGGACCTCGTCACCGACCTCGATGGAGAAGGTCTTCTCCTCCTCGGACAGCACGACCCTGACCGGGGCGGTGATGCCATGGCTGCGATGCAGCCCGACCGCGCGACTGCATGCCTCACCCACCGCGAGCCGGACCTCGTCCAGCACCGCCTCGTCGACCCCGACCCGGCGAGCCACGGCAGCGGCCACGAGACGGGCCGTCCTGACGTGCTCCGGCTGGGCACTGAAGCGGAGCTCAACGGTGGCCATGCAAGATCCCCCTCGGACGTACGAGCGTGCCTCTCAGGGGCCCGGGCTGGATGCCCGGTGCCCCTCCTGCTTCCGACAGTCGCCGGCCGACGTCAGTCGGTCGCGGCGACGGCTTCGTCGACCGTGGTGTGGATGGGAAACACCTTGGTCAGGCCCGTGATCCGGAAGATCTTGAGAATGCGCTCCTGGTTGCAGACCAGGCGCAGCGACCCCTCGTGCGCACGCACACGCTTGAGGCCGCCCACGAGCACGCCGAGGCCGGTGGAGTCGAGGAAATCCACGCCCTCCATGTCGACAATCAGGTGGTAGTTGCCGTCGTTCACCAACTCGACCAACTGCTCCCGCAGCTTGGGCGCGGTATACACATCAATCTCGCCACCGACCTCGCCGACCGTACGGTCGCCACCAGGGCCGGACACATTGCGAGTCGACAGGGACAGGTCCACGGATCCTCCAGCACCTTGCTATCGGGCGCCCGTCCCTCAGGACTCCCCGACGGAGCCGGAGAACGGTCGCCAGCCGCCATGGCATTCAATCACTTACCAGCAGCCATGCACGACGCCTTGGGACCATTGTCCGTCACGCCAGTGCGACACTCGGTGCCGATGGCCAAGAAAGTTCGTCCCAGTCGACCTCCCGAGAGCGGGGAAACCCGCCCCTCCCCCGGTACGGTCCTCGACCGGCTCACCGCAGGGGCGAACCGGGCTGCGCGCATCACTCATACGGAGCACCTGCCCCCGCGACCGGGCAGGCATGCCGTCTGGCCGGACCGCATCCGGGCGGAAGTGATCAACGCCATCCAGCAGGCCGGCATCGACCACCCGTGGGCCCACCAGGCGACCGCCGCCGAGCACGCCCTGGACGGCGAGTCGGTCGTGATCGCCACCGGCACCGCCTCCGGCAAGTCCCTGGCCTATCTCGCGCCCGTCCTCAGCACCCTGCTCGACGGGTCCGAGGCCGCGAACGGCCGGGGCGCCACCGCCCTGTACCTCGCGCCGACCAAAGCCCTCGCCGCCGACCAGTGCCGCGCCGTGAAGGCCCTTGCCGCGCCCCTCGGCAACCGCGTCCGCCCCGCTGTCTACGACGGCGACACCCCCGTCGAGGAACGTGAGTGGGTCCGGCAGTACGCCACCTACGTCCTCACCAACCCGGACATGCTCCACCGCGGGATACTCCCGTCCCACCCGCGCTGGTCCTCCTTCCTGCGCTCCCTGCGCTATGTCGTGATCGACGAGTGCCACACCTACCGGGGCGTCTTCGGCTCCCACGTCGCCCAGGTGCTGCGCCGCCTTCGCCGCGTATGCGCCCGCTACGGCGCGAACCCGGTCTTCCTGCTCGCCTCCGCCACCGCGGCGGAACCCTCACAGGCCGCCGGCCGGCTGACCGGTCTGCCCGTCCAGGAGGTCGCCGACGACGCCTCCCCGCGCGGCGAGCTCGTCTTCGCTCTCTGGGAGCCGCCACTCACCGAGCTCCACGGCGAGAAGGGCGCCCCGGTCCGCCGCACCGCGACCGCCGAGACCGCCGATCTGCTCACCGATCTGACCGTGCAGGGCGTCCGCAGCGTCGCCTTCGTACGCTCGCGGCGTGGCGCCGAGCTCATCTCCGTGATCGCGAAGGAAAGGCTGGCCGAGGTCGACCGCTCCCTGCCCCGGCGTGTCGCCGCCTACCGCGGCGGCTACCTCCCCGAGGAACGCCGCGCCCTGGAACGAGCACTGCACTCCGGCGAGCTCCTCGGCCTGGCCGCCACCACCGCGCTCGAGCTGGGCGTGGACGTGTCCGGCCTCGATGCCGTCGTGATCGCCGGCTATCCCGGCACCCGTGCCTCCCTGTGGCAGCAGGCGGGCCGGGCAGGACGCTCGGGCCAGGGTGCCCTGGCCGTCCTCGTGGCCCGCGACGACCCGCTGGACACCTTCCTCGTCCACCACCCCGAAGCGCTCTTCCAGCAGCCGGTGGAGTCCACGGTCCTCGACCCGGACAACCCGTATGTCCTCGCCCCCCATCTGTGTGCGGCGGCGGCCGAACTCCCTCTCACGGAGACCGATCTGGAGCTCTTCGGCCCGGCCGCCGCCGGTCTGGTGCCTCAGCTCGAAGCCGCGAAGCTGCTGCGCCGGCGCACCTCCGGCTGGCACTGGACCCGGCGTGAACGGGCCGCCGATCTCACCGACATCCGCGGCGGGGGCGGGCGCCCGGTGCAGATCGTCGAGGCCGCCACCGGCCGGCTGCTCGGAACGGTCGACGAGTCGGCCGCCCACACCGCCGTCCACGACGGAGCCGTCCACCTCCACCAGGGCCGTACGTATCTGGTGAAGCACCTCGACCTGGAGGACTCGGCAGCCCTCGTCGAAGAGGCCGACCCTCCGTACTCGACCACTGCCCGCGACACCACCTCCATCTCCGTGCTCGAGACCGACACCGAGATCCCGTGGGGCGACGGGCGCCTGTGCTTCGGCTCCGTCGAAGTCACCAACCAGGTCGTCTCCTTCCTGCGCCGCAAACTCATCACCGGCGAGGTCCTCGGCGAGTCGAAGCTCGACCTCCCGCCCCGCACCCTGCGTACCCGGGCCGTGTGGTGGACGGTCACCGAGGACCAGCTGGACGCCGCCCGGGTGAACCCGGAACAGCTGGGCGGTGCCCTCCACGCCGCCGAGCACGCCTCCATCGGCATGCTGCCGCTGTTCGCCACCTGCGACCGCTGGGACATCGGCGGGGTCTCCGTCCCGCTGCACCCCGACACGCTGCTGCCCACGGTCTTCGTCTACGACGGCCACCCGGGCGGCGCGGGCTTCGCCGAGCGGGCCTTCCACACGGCCCGCGAGTGGCTGACCGCGACCCGTGAGGCCATCGCCTCCTGCGAGTGCGAGGCGGGCTGCCCGTCCTGCATCCAGTCCCCCAAGTGCGGCAACGGCAACGATCCCCTGCACAAGCGGGGCGCGGTCCGTCTGCTCACGGAACTCCTCCGCGAAGCCCCGGCCGCCCCTGCTGAGCCCCCGCAGCCCGGGGACCCGGCCACCCCGGGCCGGCCGCCGCAGCCCACGGACCCAGCTGTCCCGGCCGAGCCTCCGGAGCCCGGGGACCCGGCCGCACCTGGCGAGCCGTCGCAGCCCACGGACCGGGAAGACCGTGCGCGCCCGGGCCGGCCTCCGCAGTCGAGGCAGCCCGGGGGCCCTGGAGCTGCGGCGGGCCCGCCCGGGACCTGATCGTCGGGGCGTACGGGCCGAAGCGCGCCTGCGCCGTCACATCGGCGATCTCGCCCGTCACGGCGCACCGCACCACCTCCGCGCCCTGTGCTTGGGCCACCGCTGCCGCCTTCCCGCAGGCGATGGCCGCACCCCGCAGCGCGTGGTCGGCCGCGGCCAGCGCCGCCAGATCGGCGGCGGCGCCCGCGCGATGCCGGGCGACCACGGCCTGGCCCATCGCGAGCACCACCGCGAAGACCGCACACAGTGCCGTGGCCGCCATCGCCACCCACACGGTCGCCGACCCCCGATCCCGATTCACGGCGCCACCCCCAAAGCCCCCGGCGCCAGAACCGGTACGGCGGCGCCCCTGGCCTCGGTTCCCTCGGGCGCGGTGTCCTCGGCCGGCGCGGCCGCCTCCGCGCCGAGCGTGAGGGCCAGCGGGCCGGGCCCCGCCGTGTCCGCCTCGACGCGCACCCGCCACAGGTCTCCGGCCCTTGTGAGGCTGACCCGGGCGCCACTCGGAGCCGCGGACCGGGCGGCGGCGACGGCCGCCGCCCGCGGTTCCGACCTGGCCGCCGCACGGGCTCCCGCCCGCGCCGCATCGACACACTGGATCTGCGCACAGGCAGCCATCAGGGCCCACACCAGGGCTACGGCGAACAGCACCAGAGCCGGTACCGCAACGGCCGCCTCCGCCGTCACGGATCCTCGGTCACGGGCGTCAGAACTGCGCATTGAGCGCTTTTCCGATCACCGATTCGAGCGCGCCCGAGACGGTCCCGCTGGTGACGATCTTGTACAGGACGGCCGCGAACGCACAGGCGGCGATCGTCCCCATCGCATACTCGGATGTCGTCATCCCCTTGTCCGTACGCCACTTGCCCGTGAACCGGGCGTCCGTACGCATCCTGCGCGCGAGCCGGCGCAGTCGTCCTCGCATCGTCGTCCACATGTTCAACCCCAACTTCTCGCTGTTGATCGGTCAGTTGCCGTGCAGCAGGCCGCCCGCCAGAGCGATCACCACGGGCGCCACCCCGATCGCCAGAAACGCGGGCAGGAAGCACAGCCCCACCGGCGCGGTGATCAACACCTGCGCCCTTCGGCCACGGATGGCCACCGTCCGGGCCCGGTCGGCCCGGAAGCGCTCCGCCAGCCGCGCCACCGGCTCCGACGCCGGCGCTCCCGTGGAGTCGGCACGCTCCAGGCAGTGGGCCATCGGCCCGGCACCCGGTATCCGGCCGAACCACCCCCAGGCCTGGGCCGGTTCACCGCCGAGTCGCAGCTCGGCGGCCACCCGCGCCAGCCGCTCGCCGACCGGTCCGCCCAGGGACTCCCCCACCGCCTCCGCCGCCTCGCGTGGAGCGGCTCCGGCCGAGATGCATGCGGCCAAGAGGTCTGCGGCGAGCGGCAGTTGTCGTACCGAACCGGTAGGGCCTGCCCCCGTGTCCATGTCCGTGACACGGACAGCGACAGCGGTGCCTTCGTCCGCGCCCGCAGCCGCCGCACCCTGGATCTGCCCCCGCCGCCGCTGCCGGCGCCACACCCCATACGCCCCGGCCGCTCCCACCACAGCGCCGATCACCCCACCGGCAAGAACAAACCCGACGAGCATCGCCCCCGCGGGCCCCGCCCAGCGTCTGGCCCATTCTCCGTACTCCGGCCGCCATCGGCGCCGTGAGCGCTGCAGCGACAGCAGCGCTGCAGCCCTTGTGCGCACCTGGCGTTCACGCCGCCGGGCCGCGATCGCGAGGGCCAGGCACGCCGCCGCGGCGAGCACCGACACCGCCGTCCCCAGGCTGTGCCCGGCATCCCCGGTCATGCCTCCTCCCCGGTCCGCACGATCCGCGCGGCCCAGCAGAGACCCGCCGTCTCCAGCAGTCCGCCGATCACCAGGCACCCGATCCCCGCCGGAGTGTGGAAAAGCACCTTCAAAGGGTCCGCCCCGAGCGCCGCCCCCATCGCCAGGCCG
The DNA here is from genome assembly GCF_042888425.1 of Streptomyces sp. NPDC002889. NCBI lineage: Bacteria > Bacillati > Actinomycetota > Actinomycetes > Kitasatosporales > Streptomycetaceae > Streptomyces > Streptomyces sp. NPDC002889. Next base: position 132,741 of record NZ_JBIAPT010000019.1, on the reverse strand, counting down.
GCCACCGGAAGCAACGCCAGAAGCACGATCGTCGACCAGGCCCCGGCCAACTGGGCACGCAGGTCCTCCCGCTGGTCCCGCTCGGCCCGCAGCGCCGCCTCCAGCCGGTCGAGCCCCGCGGCCAGCCCCGCGCCGCTGTCCACGGCCACCCGCCAGCAGGCCGCCACTCCCGCCAGCCCGTCCGCGCCCGGCTCCCCCGCCGCTTCTCGCAGCGCCTGCGGCACATCTCCCCCGAAACGGGCTGCCGCCAGGACCCCGGCCTCCGCGCCGCCCAGGACACCCGTGGACCTGACAGCCGACAGCAAAGCCTGTCCCGGCTGCAGCCCGGCCCGCAGCTCGCTCGCCACCGCGCCGCACAGCCCGATGACCCCCTCGGCCCGCCGCTCCTCCTCCTTCCGGCGCTTCACGGCACGCAACCGCCGCCGCGCCAACGGCACCGCCAACGCCCCTGCGACCAGGGGCAGGAGTGACTCCCCGAGCACGGCGAGCACCATCCCGACCGGGACACACAGCCACTCCCGCCGCTGCCTGATCACAGGCAGTACCCGCTCCCACGACCACCACGGAGGCATCTGCACCGGGCCGCCCCCAGCGAACAGCAGCCGCGCCCGCCGCAGGCCCTGGTCCCGACCGCCCACGAACCAAGCGGCGGCCCCCGCACACACCGCCGTCGCGCACATCGATGCGATGGCCGTCACAGCGCAGCCCCGATCAGCAAGCGCAGCCGCTCCCAGCCCTGCTGGTGGACGAAGCCCTCCGCACCCCACCGCAGCGCGGGCACCGTGACCACCAGTCCCGCCGTATCCCGCTCCAGCACACGGACCTCGTCGATCCGCCGTCGGCCTGCCCCGTCCCGTACGAGATGGATCACCACGGAGAGGGCAGCTGCCAATTGGCTGTGCAGCGCCGCCCGGTCGAGCCCCGCCGCCGTACCCAGCGCCTCCAGGCGGGCCGGCACATCCGCCGCCGCATTGGCGTGCACGGTGCCGCAGCCGCCCTCGTGACCGGTGTTGAGCGCGGCGAGCAGCTCGGTGACCTCCGCGCCGCGTACCTCACCGACGACCAGCCGGTCGGGCCGCATACGCAGGGCCTGGCGCACCAGGTCCTGCAGAGTCACCCGCCCCGCCCCCTCTTGATTGGCGGTGCGCGACTCCAGTCGCACCACATGCGGATGGTCGGGCTTGAGCTCCGCCGAATCCTCGGCCAGCACGATGCGCTCCCGCTCCCCCACCAGCCCCAGCAGGCTGGACAGCAGGGTCGTCTTGCCCGAGCCCGTGCCACCGCTGATCAGGAACGAAAGCCTGGCCTCGATCAGCGCCCGCAGCACACGGTCCCCGCCCGGCGGCATCGTCCCCGCCGCGACGAGCTCGCCCACCGTGAACGCCCTGGGCCGCACCACACGCAGCGACAGGCACGTCGACCCCACCGCCACCGGCGGGATCACCGCGTGCATCCGCGTCCCGTCCGGCAGCCGTGCGTCCACCCAGGGCCTCGCGTCGTCCAGCCGCCGCTCGGCCACAGCGGCGAGCCGCTGGGCCAACCGCCGTACCGACGCAGCGTCCGCGAAGGTCACCCGGGTGAGCTCAAGTCCCCGGCCCCGGTCCACCCACACACGGTCGGGTGCGGACACCAGCACATCCGTCACGGCCGGATCCGCCAGCAACGGCTCCAGCGGCCCCGTGCCCACCAGCTCGCAGCGCAACTGCTCGGTGCCGCCGAGCACTTCGGCGTCACCCAGCAGCCGTCCCTGCGCCCTCAGGGCCGCTGCCACCCGCGCCGGGGTGGGTTCGGCCCCGCTCTCCGCGAGCCGCTGCCGTACGGCATCGAGCAGTCCCGCGCTCATGAGTCCCCACCCCCCGCCAGCGCCCGATCCCAGAACGCCGTGCAGAACCTGGCGAGCGGCCCGCGTCCGCCGCCCGGCGGAGCTCCGCCGTCCTGTGCGGCCAGCAGCCCCGCCTCCAGGGGCAGTTCACCGGCGAGCGGCAGCCCCAGGGCGCCTGCCACCCATTGCTCGTCCAGCCCCGCGGCGTACGGCCCGCGCACCACCGCGCGCAGGTCCGGGAGCACCATGCCCACGGTCGAAGCCACCCGGTTCGCCGCGGCGACCGCACGCAGTTCGCCCGGCACCACCAGCAGCCCCAGATCCAGCTGGGCCAGCGCCTCCGCCACCCCCTCGTCGACCCGGCGCGGCAGGTCCACGACCACCACCCCGCCGCGCCGGCGCGCGGCGGCCAGTACCGACCGCATCGCCTCCGGCGGGATGACCACCGAATCGCCGCGGTCCCAGCTGAGCACCCTCAGGGCATGGAGCTCGGGAAGCGACTCCTCGAGCGCCCCGCCCGCGACTCGCCCTTTGGACGCGGCGAAATCAGGCCATCGCCTGCCCTCGGCCTGTTCACCGCCGAGCAGCACATCGAGCCCTCCGCCCAGCGGATCGCCGTCCACCAGCATGGTGCGCCGGCCGCTGCGCGCCGATGTCACCGCCAGTGCGCACGCCAGCGTCGACGCTCCGGCGCCACCGCGCCCGCCGATCACGCCGACGGTCAGCGCCTGACGCCCGACGCCCTCGACGACATCGGCGATCCGGTCGACGAGCCAGCTCTCCGCGTCGGGCAGCCGCAACACGCAGTCGGCGCCGATCTCCACCGCACGCCGCCATACGTCCGGGTCGTCCTGGTCGCGGCCTACCAGCAGCACGCCGCGTCTGCGCGTGGCTCCGCGACAGCGCGCGGCCGCGTCGTCCCCGACGAGGACCAGAGGTGCACCCTCCCAGCTGCCTCGTCGCTCCGGCACCGAATGGTGCACATCCGGCTCGGCCCCCGCCGCGGCGCACAGCCGCAGCAGATCGTCGAGCAGGTCCATGTCCTCGGTCACGATCAGCGGTCCGTCCCGCCGGCCTTCGGCGACCGGCGGACGGTCCGATGTGAGGGATCCAGCCACGATCTCCACCCCTCCCACTGCGATCTCGCATCACAACGAGATCCGCGATTCCTTCGATCCGCGAACTCCGCGGCTGGAATGAGCGTGCAGTGCCCTGAAAAACCATGTGGATCTTGCTGAAAAACTGTGGACAACCGGCCACTTGTGAATAACTCGATCGCCCATACCGGTGACTGACGGGCCGCTCGCGGACGGACCTTCCCGCACTCCTCCGGGCGGCTCGTGCAGACTTTCCTCGATGGCTCCCGGAGAGCAGCCTTACGGCTACGCAGAGTGACAAAATCGGGGCGTCGGAGTCCGGTGCCGGCGAGGCGTGCGCGAGCCGGGACAGAGCGGGGCAGGGGCCCGAGAAGAGGAGAAAACCCCTCCGGACATGCGACGACCCCCGCCGGGGGGGAGAGCGGGGGTCGTCTCTCCGGCCGACTCGGGGGGGGAGGAGCCGGACCGGGTTAGCACGGTCGCGAACGATCCGTGACTTCCATGGTGTACCCGAGAGCCTTCTCAGGCAAACCCACGCGCCACAGCGTACGCCGAATGGCGGGCACCTATGCTCAGGCTCGTGGAAAACCACTCCTTGCCGCGCACAGCCGCCTTCTTTGACCTGGACAAGACGGTCATTGCGAAGTCATCGACTCTGACCTTCAGCAAGTCCTTCTACCAAGGCGGCCTGATCAACCGGCGCGCCGTACTGCGCACCGCCTATACCCAGTTCGTTTTTCTCGCGGGCGGTGCGGACCACGGCCAGATGGAGCGGATGCGCGAGTACCTGTCCGCGCTCTGCAAGGGCTGGAACGTCCAGCAGGTCAAGGAGATCGTCGCCGAGACGCTCCACGGCCTCATCGACCCGATCATCTACGACGAGGCGGCGTCGCTCATCGAGGAGCATCACATCGCCGGCCGGGACGTCGTCATCGTCTCCACGTCCGGCGCCGAGGTGGTGGAGCCGATCGGCGAGCTGCTCGGCGCCGACCGGGTGGTGGCCACCCGCATGGTGGTCGGCGACGACGGCTGCTTCACCGGTGAGGTGGAGTACTACGCGTACGGACCGACCAAGGCGGAGGCGGTCAGACAGCTCGCCGAGTCCGAGGGGTACGACCTGGCGCGCTGCTACGCCTACAGCGATTCGATCACCGACGTGCCGATGCTCTCCTCGGTCGGCCACCCGTACGCCGTCAACCCGGACCGGGCACTGCGCCGCGAGGCGACCGCGCGGGGCTGGCCGATCCTGTTCTTCGACCGTCCTGTCCGGCTCAAGCAGCGACTGCCCGCATTCCGGGTCCCGCCGCGTCCCGCGCTCGTCGCGGTGGCCGCCGTGGGAGCGGCGGCGGCCACGGCCGGTCTGGTCTGGTACGCCAGCCGCCGACGCGGTGGCGCTGCCGGCACCATTGCCTAGCCGAACCGGTTCGCCCTTATTTGAACCTAAAAGTAAAGAAGCACGGCCAGGACTTCCGCTTCGCCCCGTGCCGGAGTACAAAGGATTTAACGGCCCGCGAGACCAAGGACATCCGAAAGGATCACCTTTAACGCATGAAGGCCCCACGGACCGAAGCATGAAAACCGAGCACCCACGCGACGTCGACCCGTCGATTACGGGCCAGCCGCACCAGGTGACGGGCAAAGTTCCCGACCTGATGGGCAACATTACGAGGACGCATGGTAACTGGGTAGACATGCCAGCGGCGGTACCACCATTGGTACCGCCGCAACCCTGTTCCAGGGGTTTTCCGTGCGCCCGGTGATGCGGGTGAGACTCAGGCCGCGCCGCGCTGCAGCGCCTCGCACACGGCCGTCGACTCCCTGACACCGAGTTCCACCGCACGTCCGCAGTGGGCGATCCAGGCAGCCATGCCGTCCGGCGTCCCCGACAGATAGCCCTCGAAGGCCGCGACATACGCGGCACGTCCCTGCTCCGCGTGACCGACCTCGGCAGGGCAGATCGACTTCGGGTCGAGCCCGCTGCCGATCAGCACGATCCGCTCGGCCGCCCTCGCGACCAGCCCGTTGTACGAGCCGAAGGGACGCAAGGCCAGCAGTTCGCCGTGGACCACGGCCGCCGTCACGAGAGCCGGCGCCGAACCGCCCGCGATGATCAGCTCCGACAGTCCGTCCAGGCGGCCCGCCACCTCTTTCGCCTCCGGCAGCGGCGCCTCGATCAGGGGCTCGTCGACACCCTCACCGGCCAGACGCGGACGGCCCACCGTCTCGTCCTCACGCGAACCGCTCGCCGCCACCAGATGAAGCCGGGCCAGGACGCGCAGCGGCGACTGGCGCCAGATGGACAGCAGCTGTCCGGCTTCGGAGGTCAGCCGCAGTGCCGCGCCGACCGTGCGCGCCTCGGGCTCCACGCCGAAGTCGGTACGGCGGCGCACCTCCTCAAGCGCCCAGTCCGCCCCCGACAGCGCGGCGGAGGCGCGGGCGCCGCGCAGCGCGGCCTCCGAAGTGATCTCGTTGCTGCGGCGACGCATGACGCGGTGTCCGTAGACCCGGTCGACCGCCTTGCGTACGGAGTCCACCGAGTCGGCGACGCCCGGAAGGGCGCCGAGGGCGGCGAGAGGGTCGGCCGCCGAGGCATTCGTACTCATAGGTAACGAGGCTACGCGCCCTGCGCGCGCGCCCCACGTTGGAGTGGTCTTCCTCACGCAGCCCGTGCACAGCGTGCAAGCGTGGCACTACGCTAGGTGAACATGAAGATCGCTTTCGTAGGGAAGGGCGGCAGCGGCAAGACAACCCTGTCCTCGCTCTTCATCCGCCACCTGGCCGCCAATGAAGCTCCTGTCGTCGCGATGGACGCCGACATCAACCAACACCTGGGCTCCGCGCTCGGCCTCGACGAGGCGCAGTCGGCTGCGCTGCCCGCGATGGGGACGCAGCTCTCGCTGATCAAGGACTATCTGCGCGGTACGAATCCGCGGATCGCCTCCGCCGAAACGATGATCAAGACCACCCCGCCCGGGCAGGGGTCGCGGATGCTGAGGATCACCGAGGACAACCCGGTGTACGACGCGTGCGCCCGCACCGTCCGGCTCGACGACGGCGACATCCGGCTCATGGTGACCGGCCCGTTCAGCGAGTCCGATCTCGGGGTGTCCTGCTACCACTCCAAGGTGGGCGCGGTGGAGCTCTGCCTGAACCACCTTGTGGACGGCGCCGACGAGTACGTGGTCGTCGACATGACTGCCGGTTCGGACTCGTTCGCGTCCGGCATGTTCACCCGTTTCGACATGACCTTCCTGGTGGCCGAGCCGACCTGCAAGGGGGTCTCCGTCTACCGCCAGTACAAGGAGTACGCACGGGACTTCGGCATCGGTCTGAAAGTCGTGGGCAACAAGGTGCAAGGCCAGGACGACGTGGACTTCCTGCAGGACGAGGTGGGTGAGGACCTGCTCGTCACCTTCGGCCACTCCGACTGGGTGCGCGCGATGGAGAAGGGGAGGCCGCCGCGCTTCGAACTGCTGGAGGCCGGCAACCGGATGGCGCTGCAGACCCTGCAGAACGTGGCCGAGGACTCCTACGCGCTCCGCGACCCGGAGCGCTACATGCGGCAGATGGTCCATTTCCATCTGAGGAACGCGGAGAGCTGGGGGAACGCGAAGACGGGGGCCGACCTGGCAGCGCAGGTCGACCCGGCGTTCGTGCTCGGCCGGCACGCGCCGGTTCCGCAGCCCAGCTGACGCTGCCCCCGTTGTGCGGTGCGGCCCCGGCCTGTGGGTGCAGGCCGGGCCCGATCGGCGGCCGTAGGACGCCGGGGTCAGCTCCGGTCGGCCGAGCGCGCCTGCCCGCTCGGGGCGGAGGGTCAGCTCCGGTCGGCCGACTGCGCGGCCAGATATCCGGACCAGCCGCCCTGGGGAGCCTCACCGACACCGAGCCGGCGCAGCTTCTCCAGCACCTCCGGGTCCTGGGCGTCCATCCAGTCGGCCAGCTGACGGAACGACACACACTTCACGTCGCGTTTCACGCACACCGCCGCGATCGTCTGCTCGACGGCGCGCATGTAGGTGCCACCGTTCCACGACTCGAAGTGATTGCCGACGATCAGCGGTGCGCGGTTGCCCTCGTAGGCCCGGTCGAAGGCCTTGATCAGGCCGTCCCTCATCTGGTTGCCCCAGTACTCGTGGTACGAGGGATCGCCACTGGAGAGACCCGACTGGTTGACCATGAAGTTGTAGTCCATCGAGAGCGTCTCGAAGGCACGGCCGGGCACCGGGACCATCTGGAGCGGGAAGTCCCACAGGTCCAACTTCTTCTTCGGCCAGACCTGGTTGCCGATTCCGCTGGTGTCGTAGCGGAAGCCGAGGTCGCTCGCGGCGCGCACGAAGTTCTCGCGGCCTTCGAGGCACGGGGTGCGGCCGCCGATGAGCTCGTTCTCGTAGTCGAACGGCAGCGGCTCCTCGCCGGTGAGGCCGGAGTTCGTCTTCCAGTTCTTCACAAAGGACTTGGCCTGGCTGATCTCGCTCTTCCACTCCTCGACCGACCAGGTGCCCACTCCGCCGTCGTCGCCGCAGAAGTGACCGTTGAAGTGGGTTCCCACCTCGTTGCCGTCCAGCCATGCGCCGCGCAGCTCACGGACGGTGTTCCTGATTCCCTGGATGTCGTTGAAGCCGATGTCGGATCGGCCGGGGTCATGTTGGGGCGGGTCGTAGAGAGTCGACTTGTCCTTGGGCAGGAGATAGACGCCGCTGAGGAAGTACGTCATGGTCGCGCCGTACTTCTTGCCGGCCGCGCGGAAGCGGGAGAACAGCTTCTGATCGTCCTCGCCGGCACCGTCCCAGGAGAACACGACGAACTGCGGGGGCCGCTGACCGGGCTTCAGGCGCTGGGGCACGGGCAGTCCGGGCTGGACTCCGGTAAAGGCGGTCGACCCGTCACCGATGAGACGCACTGCGCTCTGGGGGCCCGAGGCCCCCTCCTTCTCCGAGTTCCGCGAGCCGCTCGAACCGAAGCACCCGGCGAGCCCTGCGATGAGCGTCGCCGTGGCAACCGCCCCGATGGTGATCCTCTTTGTGGGGGCCAACATTCGTCCACCCTCTTTCTTATGCCCATACGACTGTCCGACTCCGATGCCTACGGAGCCGACAAGGTCGCATCGCGAGGGTGAAGGCGAAGGAGCGACCAGCCGTATCAAATGATTAATCACCGATTCGGGTGAACAATTGCCCTATTTGCCCTGAAAAGAATGCCCGACTCTTTACTCTGCATTACGATCCATTTACCGAGTGTTGAGTATCCCGCCGCTGCACGCCGTGACCCACGGCCGCGTCCCCCTTTCCGCGACCGCGCTGCCCCGGAGGAGACGGGAACCATGTCTGCCTGCGTCCCCACCCGCACCCCAGAAGAAGGGCCGTCCCGCTCAGGCCGGCCGTCCTCCACACCCCCGACGTCCGGTCAACAGCGACCGCACGGCCACCCACCCCCCGGCACAAGCCGCCGCTTCCATATCGCGGGCGCCGACCTCTCCGCGTCCATCTCCGTGTTCCTGATCGCGCTGCCGCTCTCCCTCGGCATCGCACTGGCCACCGGCGCACCGCTCCAGGCCGGGCTCGTGGCGGCAGCGGTCGGTGGCATCGTCGCCGGCCGGCTCGGTGGATCGCCGCTTCAGGTCAGCGGCCCGGCGGCCGGGCTGACCGTCGTCACCGCCGAGCTGATCCAGCACTACGGCTGGCGCACCACCTGCGCCATCACCGTCCTCGCCGGCCTTTGCCAACTGGGGCTCGCCGCGCTGCGGGTGGCCCGCTCGGCCCTCGCCGTCAGCCCGGCGATCGTCCACGGCATGCTGGCCGGCATCGGCGTCACCATCGCCCTCGCCCAGCTCCACATCGTTCTCGGCGGCACACCGCAGAGCTCCGCCGTCGACAACGTGCGCGCCCTGCCCGCCCAGTTGGCCGAGCTGCAGCAGGCCGCCCTGTCGACAAGCGTGCTGACCGTCGCCGTACTGCTGCTGTGGCCGCGGATCCCCGGGCGCACCGGCCACCTCGCCCGGAAGATCCCGGCCGCTCTCGCCGCAGTGGCCTTCGCGACCGCGCTGACCGTCTTCGCCGGGCTGAGCCTGCCACGGGTGGATCTGCCGTCCTGGCGCAGTCACGCCCTGCCCGAGCTGCCGCACGGGCCGACGCTCGGCCTCCTCGCCGCCGTGCTCACCATCACGTTGGTGGCCAGTGTGGAGTCACTGCTGTCGGCGGTCGCCGTCGACAAGCTCGCGGCGGCACGCAAGACGCCGCACGTACGCATTCCGCGGGCCAGGCTCGACCGGGAGTTGGCCGGGCAGGGTGCGGCGAACGTGGTCTCCGGCGCACTCGGCGGGCTGCCCATCACCGGTGTCGCGGTTCGCAGCGCCGCCAATGTGTCCGCGGGCGCTGTCAGCCGCCACTCCACCTTGCTGCACGGACTGTGGATCGCGGTCGCCGCCCTGCTGCTCGTCCCGGTGCTCGATCTGATTCCGCTGGCCGCCCTGGCTGCCCTGGTGATGGTCATCGGCGTCCAGATGGTCAACATCACGCATCTGCGCAACGTGAAGCGCAACCGCGAAATCGTGGTGTACGCGGTGACCCTGGGTGCGGTCGTACTGACCGGCGTGCTCGAAGGGGTGGTGATCGGTATCGCGGTGGCGGTCATCGTCGCGCTGCACCGGTTGACCCGGACCCGGATCACCGCGGAGGTGCACGAGGGCGTCCACCGAGTGCGGGTGCGCGGGCAGTTGACGTTTCTCGCGGTACCGAGACTGAGCCGGATCCTGGGGCAGGTTCCCCATGACGCGCGGTGTGTCGTCGAGCTGGACGGCTCCTTCATGGACCATGCGGCCCACGAAACCCTCCACGACTGGCAGAGCGCCCATCTCGCGCAGGGCGGGAGCGTGGAGTTCACCGGGCGTGCGGGAGCCAGGATCAGCGAGCCGGCCTCCGAGACACACGGCTGCTGCCGGCCCTGGACACCCTGGCGCAACCACCACTGCGACGACCGACCGCCGCAGTCCGACACCCATCAACTGGCCAGCGGGCTCAGCTCGTTCCAGCGCAACACGGCACCCCTGGTCCGCGACGAGCTCGCACGCCTGGCCCGGGAGGGACAGCAGCCCTCCCAGCTCTTCCTCACCTGCGCCGACTCCCGGCTGGTGACCAGCATGATCACGGCAAGCGGTCCGGGCGATCTGTTCACCGTGCGCAATGTGGGCAATCTGGTGCCCCCGCCGGGCGAGGAGTCCGGCGACGACTCGGTGGCGGCCGCGATCGAGTACGCGGTCGATGTGCTCGAGGTGGACTCGATCACCGTCTGCGGGCACTCCGGCTGCGGGGCGATGCATGCCCTGCTCAGCAGCCCGGCCGGCGGCGCCGGTACGCCGCTGCGGCGCTGGCTGCGCCATGGGCAGCCGAGCCTGGAGCGGATGCGGAGCAGACACCGTTCGTGGGCCCGGATCTCCGGACGGCTGCCCAACGACGCGGTCGAGCAGCTGTGTCTGACGAATGTGATCCAGCAGCTGGAGCATCTGCGGAAGCATGAGTCGGTGGCGCGGCGGCTCGCCGAGGGCACACTGCGGCTGCACGGCATGTACTTCCATGTGGGCGAGGCCCAGGCGTATCTCCTGGCGAGCAGCGACGAGCACGAGGTCGACGAGGTGTTCCACCGGGTCGCCCCCGCCCCGTCGGCGCTGCACGGGACCCGCGTCTGAGATCCGGCCTCACGGGTCCGTCCCGGCCGCCTGCGAGCCGCGTGGCTGAACCTCCCGCGCGTGGCGTACGTGAGAACGTATGGCCCCTCCTTCCCGCCGCCCGGGGACGAGGGGCCATCCCATAGGTCTAAACCAATATCCGGAGGGCTCTTGTCACCGGGCCCTCTGGCTGATGAGCTATGGCCTGGGACACATACGCACAGAAGACGCCCTGGGAAAGGGAGATGTCGTGAGCAACGAAAGCCTGGCCAACCTGCTCAGGGAGGAGATGGCCCCGTGAACGAGCATTCTTCTCTCTCCAACCTGCTCAAGGAGGAACGGCGGTTCGCGCCGCCGGCCGATCTGGCCGCGCACGCCAATGTGACCGCTGAGGCGTACGAGCAGGCCGCGGCGGACAGGCTTGGCTTCTGGGCCGAGCAGGCGCGACGGCTCAGCTGGGCCACCGAGCCGACCGAGACCCTCGACTGGACCAACCCGCCCTTCGCCAAGTGGTTCGCGGACGGCAAACTGAACGTCGCCTACAACTGTGTGGACCGCCACGTCGAGGCGGGCAACGGCGACCGGGTCGCCATCCACTTCGAGGGCGAGCCCGGCGACAGCCGCGCCGTCACCTACGCCGAGCTCAAGGACGAGGTCGCCAAGGCCGCCAACGCCCTGACCGAGCTGGGGGTGCGCAAGGGCGACCGGGTCGCCGTCTATCTCCCGATGATCCCCGAGGCCGCGGTCGCGATGCTGGCATGCGCCCGGATCGGCGCCGCCCACTCCGTGGTGTTCGGCGGTTTCTCCGCCGACGCCGTCTCCTCCCGTATCCAGGATGCCGACGCCAAGCTGGTGATCACCGCCGACGGCGGCTACCGGCGAGGCAAGCCCAGCGCGCTCAAGCCGGCCATCGACGAGGCCGTCGCCAGGTGCCCGCAGGTCGAGCATGTCCTCGTCGTACGGCGCACCGGTCAGGACACCGCCTTCACCGAGGGCCGCGACGTGTGGTGGCACGACATCGTGGGCCGTCAGTCCGCGGAGCACACCCCGGAGGCGTTCGAGGCCGAGCACCCGCTCTTCATCCTCTACACCTCCGGCACGACGGGTAAGCCGAAGGGCATCCTGCACACCTCGGGCGGCTACCTCACCCAGGTGGCGTACACCCACGACGCCGTCTTCGACCTCAAGCCCGAGTCCGACGTCTACTGGTGCACCGCCGACATCGGCTGGGTGACCGGGCACTCGTACATCGTCTACGGCCCGCTGGCCAACGGCGCGACCCAGGTCATGTACGAGGGCACGCCCGACACCCCGCACCAGGGGCGGTTCTGGGAGATCGTGCAGAAGTACGGCGTCACGATCCTCTACACCGCACCGACCGCGATCCGCACGTTCATGAAGTGGGGCGACGAGATCCCCGCCAAGTTCGACCTGAGCAGTCTGCGGATCCTCGGGTCGGTCGGTGAACCCATCAACCCCGAGGCGTGGATGTGGTACCGGGAGCACATCGGCGCCGGCAGGACCCCGATCGTGGACACCTGGTGGCAGACCGAGACCGGAGCGATGATGATCTCGCCGCTGCCGGGTGTCACCGAGACCAAGCCCGGTTCGGCCCAGCGGCCGCTCCCCGGCATCTCCGCCACGGTCGTGGACGACGACGCCAACGAGGTGCCCAACGGAGGTGGTGGCTATCTCGTCCTCACCGAGCCGTGGCCGTCGATGCTCCGCACCATCTGGGGTGACGACCAGCGCTTCATCGACACGTACTGGTCGCGCTTCGAGGGCAGGTACTTCGCGGGCGACGGCGCCAAGAAGGACGACGACGGAGACATCTGGCTGCTGGGCCGCGTCGACGACGTGATGCTGGTGTCCGGCCACAACATCTCGACCACCGAGGTCGAGTCCGCGCTCGTCTCGCACCCGAAGGTCGCCGAGGCGGCGGTCGTGGGCGCGGCGGACGAGACGACCGGCCAGGCGATCGTGGCATTCGTGATCCTGCGCGGTTCGGCGAGCGAGGACGAGGGCCTCGTCGCGGAGCTGCGCAATCACGTGGGCGCGACGCTCGGCCCGATCGCGAAGCCCAAGCGGGTCCTGCCGGTGGCGGAACTGCCCAAGACCCGCTCCGGCAAGATCATGCGCCGTCTGCTGCGTGACGTCGCGGAGAACCGTCAGCTGGGTGATGTCACCACGCTCACGGACTCGTCCGTGATGGACCTGATCCAGACGCGCCTGCCGAGTGCGCCGAGCGAGGACTGAGTCGGTGGTGAGGGAGGGGTCCGGCCGTGCGGCGGCCGGACCCCTCCCTCATGGGTACCGGGAGCAACCCCGCGCGCCTGCCGTCCCCTCCGTACCTAAAGTGAAATTTGCCGGATGCGTCCCCGCGGTCTCGCGTAGAGTAAAGGCAGCGTCAAACACGCGACCGTAAGAACGAGGTGCGCCGGGAAGTCTGGTCGGCATGTGCTTTACCGTGCCCAACAGACCGGAGGTTCCACGACGTGGCCGCGCCCGACTCCACCCGCCGTATGTTTCTCGGGCGGCTCCCTCTGCCCGAGCGGAACTACCTCGCGGACGCGCTGCGAACCGAGACCGTCGGTGGTGTACTCCTCCTCCTCGCCGCGATCGTCGCGCTGATCTGGGCCAACACACCACTCGGCGACAGTTACACATCCGTGCAGGACTTCCATCTGGGCCCCGCTTCCCTGGGGCTCGACCTGTCCGTCCAGCACTGGGCCGCTGATGGACTGCTCGCCGTCTTCTTCTTCGTCGCCGGTATCGAGCTCAAGCGTGAACTCGTCGCCGGTGAACTGCGCGACCCTCAAGCCGCCGCGCTGCCGGTCATCGCCGCGATCTGCGGCATGGCCATGCCGGCGCTCGTCTATCTCCTGGTCACCACCGCCGGCGGCGGCTCCACCGACGGCTGGGCCGTCCCGACCGCCACCGACATCGCCTTCGCGCTCGCCGTCCTCGCCGTGATCGGCACCTCGCTGCCGTCCGCACTGCGCGCGTTCCTGCTGACTCTCGCCGTCGTCGACGACCTCTTCGCGATCCTCATCATCGCCGTCTTCTTCACCGAGGACCTCAACTTCGCCGCCCTCGGCGGTGCCTTCGCCGCACTCGCCGTCTTCTGGTTCCTGCTGCGCAAGCAGGTGCGCGGCTGGTACGTCTATGTGCCCCTCGCCCTCGTCATCTGGGGGCTGATGTACAACAGCGGCGTCCACGCCACCATCGCCGGTGTCGCCATGGGCCTGATGCTGCGCTGCACCCGGCGCGACGGTGAGCAGCACTCCCCGGGCGAACAAATCGAGCACCTCGTACGCCCTCTCTCGGCCGGCCTCGCCGTACCGCTGTTCGCCCTGTTCTCGGCGGGTGTCACCGTCGGCGGCGACGCGCTCGGCCATGTCTTCACCAGGCCCGAGACGCTCGGCGTCCTCCTCGGCCTGGTGGTCGGCAAGGCGATCGGCATCTTCGGCGGCACGTGGCTCGCGGCCCGCTTCACCAGTGCACAGCTCAACCCCGACCTGGCCTGGCCCGATGTCTTCGCCGTCGCCTCCCTCGCCGGGATCGGCTTCACCGTCTCGCTGCTCATCGGCGAGCTCGCCTTCGAGGGCGACGCGGCGCTGACGGACGAGATCAAGGCATCGGTCCTGGTCGGCTCGCTGATCGCCGCCGTACTCGCCTGCATTCTGCTGAAACTGCGGGTCCGCACCTACCAGTCCCTGTATGCGGAGGAGGAGCGCGACGACGATCTGGACGGCATCCCCGACATCTACGAACAGGACAATCCGGAGTACCACCTCCGGATGGCCGCGATCTACGAGGAGAAGGCCGCGGAACACCGAAGAAGGGCACAAGTGGCGGGGGCATCGCGCGACGGCGGCGACAGTCCGGCATGATCTGACATCGGATGCGTAGAAGACCCGTAGAGACGAGAGGGAGTCAGCGATGAGCGATCCCGGCAACTACACAGTGAACGCTGTGGGCGCCGACCGCAGTCTCGGTCAGTTGGTCGCCTCGGCGACCGCCGAGATGTCCGCGTTGGTACACGACGAGATCGCGCTGGCCAAGGCGGAGCTGCGACAGGACGTCAAGCGCGGCGCCGTCGGCGGCGCGGCCATGACCATCGCCGGAGTGTTCGCGCTCTTCTCGCTGCCGGTACTGAGCTTCGCCGCGGCGTACGGGATCCACAACCTGGGACTCGGTCTCGCCTGGTCGTTCCTGATCGTGGGTGCGGCGTTCCTGCTGCTCGCGGGCCTGCTGGCGCTGCTGGCCGTCTCCAAGTTCAAGAAGGTCAAGCCGCCGGAGAAGTCGATCGCGTCGGCCAAGCAGACGGCTGCGGTGCTGCAGGGCGTCAAGCCGCACCCCCGGCCCGCGAGCGCCCGTGCGCTCGATGTCCGGGCCGACGGGCACCCCGTTCAGGACACGGCCCAGGCCAGGGTCTCGGTATGACCGACGACATCACCGGTGGCTTCACCAGCCTTGGCAGCCCCGCACGCCTCGATGGTCCTTGGACCCACCGCGACGTGGCGGCCAATGGTGCCCGCTTCCATATCGCGGAGATGGGCGACGGGCCACTGGTGATGCTGTTGCACGGCTTCCCCCAGTTCTGGTGGACCTGGCGGCATCAGCTGACCGCACTCGCCGACGCGGGCTTCCGCGCGGTGGCGATGGACCTGCGGGGCGTGGGCGGCAGCGACCGTACGCCGCGGGGCTACGACCCCGCGAACCTCGCGCTCGACATCACCGGCGTGGTGCGGTCGCTGGGCGAGCCGGACGCGGCCCTGGTCGGGCACGACCTCGGCGGCTATCTGGCATGGACGGCAGCCGTGATGCGCCCCAAGCTGGTGCGCCGGCTCGCCGTCTCGTCGATGCCGCATCCGCGGCGGTGGCGCTCGGCGATGCTCTCCGACGTCGCGCAGAGCCGCGCCGGTTCGTATGTCTGGGGCTTCCAGCGCCCATGGCTGCCGGAACGTCAGCTGGTCGCGGACGACGCGGCGTTGGTGGGCAGGCTGCTCCAGGACTGGACCGGACCGCGGCCGATCGATGACGAGGCCGTGGACGTCTACCGGCGGGCGATGTGCATCCCGTCCACGGCACACTGCTCGATCGAGCCGTACCGGTGGATGGTGCGCTCACTGGCCAGGCCGGACGGCATCCAGTTCAACCGTCGTATGAAGCGCCCGGTGCGGGTGCCGACCCTGCATCTGCACGGCTCCCTGGACCCGGCCATGCGCACGCGCAGCGCGGCGGGCTCCGGTGAGTACGTCGAAGCACCGTACCGCTGGCGGCTGTTCGACGGTCTCGGGCACTTCCCCCACGAGGAGGACCCGGTGGCGTTCTCCACCGAGCTGATCAACTGGCTCAAGGACCCCGAGCCCGACCGGTAGGCGCTCCTGCCGGGGGCCGGGACCTCGGCCGCAGCCGTCAGCCCCTGGGATGCCGCAGGCGCGCGGAGACCCAGCGCGCCCGGCGGCGGAGGATGCGCGGAATGCCGATCCCCTGCCCCGGATGCTCGGGACCCTCGCCCTGAGGGCCGCCCCTCTCGTGGGTGATCGGCCCATTGGCCGAGCGGCGGTTGCGTGCTGTGTCACCGTAGTCGTACGTCCAGCCCATACACCGACGTGTGCCCGTGCCCCATGGTCGGTAACCGCGTCAGGGGCGGCCAATTGGCCTATGCGCCAGGCATTTGGCTGTTCGTAGGACAACCGTTCCCGCGAACGGCGCAACCCACTGTGCGCCGGCGTGTACGGCAACTGCGCCTACAGCGCGCACCCCTGGCTGTCGACCTCCTGGTTGGCGGCCCGGCCCTGGGCGATGTCGGCGCGGATCTCATCGACCGTCAGGGCATAGCCGGTGTCGGCGTCGTCCAGCGACCTGGCGAAGATGACCCCGTACACCTTGCCGTCCGTGGTGAGCAGTGGCCCGCCGGAGTTGCCCTGGCGGACGGTCGTGAACAGCGAGTAGACGTCGCGGCGGACGGTGCCCCGCCGGTAGATGTCCGGGCCGTTGGCGTTGATACGGCCGCGGACCCGGGCCGAGCGCACGTCGTACGAACCGTTCTCGGGGAAGCCCGCGACGATCGCGCTGTCGCCGCTGCGGGCGTCGCGTTCGCTGAACTCGAGCGGGCGAGCCTTGAGGTCGGGAACGTCCAGCACCGCGATGTCGCGCTCCCAGTCGTAGAGCACGACCTTGGCGTCGTACAGCCGCCCCTCACCGCCTATCTGCACGGTCGGCTCGTCGACACCGCCGACCACATGCGCGTTGGTCATCACACGGCGCCGGTCGAAGACGAATCCGGTGCCTTCGAGGACCTTGCCGCAGCCCGGGGCCGTGCCGACGACCTTGACGATCGACTGCTTGGCGCGGGCGGCGACGGGACTGCCGACCAGTGCCGCGTCCGGTGCCTTGACCTCGGTGATGGGCTCGTTGGCGAACGGGCTGAAGACCTGCGGGAAGCCGTTCTGAGCCAGTACGGAGGAGAAGTCGGTGAACCAGGTGTTGGCCTGGTCGGGCATCACCCGGGAGACCCCGAGCAGCACCTTGGAATTGCGGACCTCCTTGCCCAGTGTGGGCAGCGAGGTGCCGGCGAGGGCGGAGCCGATCAGCCAGGCGACCAGCAGCATGGCGACGACGTTGACCAGCGCACCGCCGGTGGCGTCCAGGGCCCGGGCCGGTGACCAGGTGATGTGCCGACGCAGCTTGTTGCCGAGGTGTGTGGTGAATGCCTGGCCGACGGAGGCACAGACGATCACGATCACGATGGCGACTATCGCGGCCGTCGTGGACACCTCGGAGCCGTCGGTCGCCGCGTCCCAGATCACGGGAAGCAGATAGACGGCGACGAGTCCGCCGCCGAGAAAGCCGATGACCGACAGGATGCCGACGACGAAGCCCTGGCGATAGCCGACGATCGCGAACCATACGGCGGCGACCAGCAACAGGATGTCCAGCACGTTCACCGTCTATAGCCTCGCAGTTTCGTCGCCGGTCTCTGTCCGGCTGGTTGGTCCGGGCACCCTGTGGCCCAGCCGCCAGCCTGTCATGCGCGCCAGTCCAGCGGGACCTGCCTGGAGCGGTCCCATGGTCGTTCCCAACCGGCGAAGTGCAGAATCCTGTCGATCACGCCGGCCGTGAAACCCCAGACCAGAGCCCCTTCGACCGTGAATGCGGGCCCGCGGTGACCGCTCGGGTGGACGGCCGTCGCACGATTGGCCGGGTCCGTGAGATCCGCCACGGGCACGGTGAAGACACGCGCGGTCTCGGCGGGATCGACCGCTCCGACCGGGCTCGGGGTGCGCCACCATGCCAGTACGGGTGTGACGACGAAACTGCTCACCGGGATGTAGAGCCTGGGCAGGACGCCGAAGGCCTGGACGCCCGCCGGGTCGAGGCCGGTTTCCTCCTCGGCCTCCCGCAGCGCGGCACGCAGCGGCCCGGTGGTGGCCGGGTCGCCGTCCTCCGGGTCGAGCGCGCCGCCGGGGAACGAGGGCTGCCCCGGGTGCGAGCGCAGGCTGCCCGCGCGCTCCATCAGCAGCAGCTCGGGGCCGTGGGCGCCCTCGCCGAACAGTACGAGGACGGCGGACTGGCGGCCGCGGCCGCTCTCGGGGGGCAGGAAGCGGCTGAGCTGCTCCGGCTGGACGGTGCCGGCGGCGTGCACGACGGGGTCGAGCCAGGTCGGCAGACCGTCGGTGGTGACGATCACCTCGCCGTTGCTCACGCCCTTGCTCATGCCGCCGCCTTCTCGTACATCTCCCGTTCGCCTCATGGGCACCCCCTGGGGCTCAACGCCCCGGGGTACGTGGATCGTTCCGCGCATCGGGGGGCGCCTGAGCGCCTCACTCGATCGCACCCAGGGCCGGGGCCGGTGTGCCGGGGTAGTCGGGCGGGGGGTTCAGACGCTGGCCCGGGTAGCCCCCCATTTCGTACTTGAGCAGCTTCTTCGCCTTCTCGGGATCCGTCTCGCCCTCTCCGTACGCGGGGCAGAGGTGGGCGATCGGGCAGGCGCCGCAGGCGGGCTTGCGAGCGTGGCAGATACGGCGGCCGTGGAAGATCACCCGGTGCGAGAGCATGGTCCACTCGCTCTTGGGGAAGATCGCGGCGATCTCCGCCTCGATCTTCACCGGGTCGTCCTGGTCGGTCCACTTCCAGCGGCGTACGAGCCGCATGAAGTGCGTGTCCACGGTCAGGCCGGGGACGCCGAACGCGTTGCCCAGGACGACGAAGGCGGTCTTGCGGCCCACGCCCGGCAACGTGACCAGGTCTTCCAGCCGGCCGGGCACCTCACCGCCGAAGTTGTCCCGGACTGCCGCGGAAAGGCCCATGATCGACTTGGTCTTGGCCCGGAAGAAGCCGGTCGGGCGGATGAGCGCCTCCACCTCGGCGGGGTCCGCGGCCGCCAGGTCCTCCGGCGTGGGGTATTTGGCGAACAGCGCCGGGGTGGTCTGGTTCACCCTCAGATCGGTCGTCTGCGCGGACAGGACCGTCGCGATCAGCAGCTCGAAGGGATTCCGGAAGTCCAGCTCCGGGTGGGCGTACGGAAAGACCTCGGCGAGCTCGCGATTGATACGGCGGGCGCGGCGGACCATGGCCAGACGCGATTCCGATTTGTTCGGTTTCTTCCGTTTGCCCGGACTGGGCAATGACTGTTCGCCCACAGCGGAACTCTGCTTCCCGGACATGCTTCCAGCCCCCTCTGCCTGCGTGCTCACGGCGAATTGGACACCCGGCCAGCCTAAAGGTCACCACTGACATCCGCCCCGGTCACCGCTCATCCGGACCCAATCGGGCCCCTGCCGTAGGGACCGGCGCGTTCGTGCGTCAAACTTGTTGTGATTGATCGCACGATATTTACTACCGGGGTCCGTTCCCCGGGGATGCCGCAGCGGTGCACAGTGTCCCGGAACAGCACAGCCCGGACCAGCACGGCCCGGTCCGGCATCATGGGGACCAAGGTCCCCTGGTCAGGTCGACAAGGAGAGAACTCGTGGACGACGTTCTGCGGCGCGCCCCGCTCTTCGCGGCGCTCGATGACGAGCAGGCCGCGGAGCTCCGCGCCTCGATGAGTGAGGTGACGCTCGCCCGTGGCGACGCGCTCTTCCACGAGGGCGACCCGGGCGACCGCCTGTACGTGGTCACCGAGGGCAAGGTCAAGCTTCACCGCACGTCCCCCGACGGCCGCGAGAACATGCTCGCCGTCCTCGGCCCGGGCGAGCTGATCGGCGAACTGTCCCTCTTCGACCCCGGCCCGCGCACCGCCACCGCCACCGCGCTCACCGAGGTCAAGCTCCTCGGCCTCGGGCACGGCGACCTCCAGCCCTGGCTGAACGTCCGCCCGGAGGTGGCCACCGCGCTGCTGCGTGCGGTCGCACGCCGGCTGCGCAAGACCAACGACCAGATGTCCGACCTGGTCTTCTCCGACGTGCCGGGCCGTGTGGCCCGTGCGCTCCTCGACCTCTCCCGCCGCTTCGGTGTGCAGTCGGAGGAGGGCATTCACGTCGTCCACGACCTGACCCAGGAAGAGCTGGCCCAGTTGGTCGGCGCCTCCCGCGAGACCGTGAACAAGGCGCTGGCCGACTTCGCACAGCGCGGCTGGCTGCGCCTGGAGGCACGGGCCGTGATCCTGCTGGACGTGGAGCGCCTGGCCAAGCGGTCCCGCTAGGCGCGTCCGCGCCCGTACGCATACGAAGGGGGCCGCCCGCACGCCGCGGGCTGCCCCCTTCGCGTGCGCTAGTTCTTCGTACCGTCCACGATCAGCGGATTCCCGGAGCCGGAGCCGCACGGCACGGCGTACACCGGGTTCTTCGCCGCGGCTTCCTTGAACGCGTCGATGCACTGGTTGGCCAGGACCTTGTCGCTCAGCGAGTCGTTGAGGATCTTGTTGGCCCGGGCGATGCCCTCCGCCTCGATCCGGCGGCGCTCGGCCTCCGCCTTGGCGGTGCGCGCCGCCTCCGTCGCCCGTTCGGTGGCCTGCTGCTGCTGGATCTTGCGGTCGATCTGGTCCTGCAGCCGGTCGGACGGCTTCACATTGCGCAGGTTGACCGTCGTGACGTCGATTCCGCGCGGGGCGAGCCGCTCCTTGATCAGGTCACCGATCTCGGTGTTGATCTTCTCCCGGGCCGAGCTGTAACCCTGCTCGCTGGTGTGGCGGGCGAACACGTTGCGGATGATCTCCCGGCTGTCCGGGAAGACCAGCCGCTGCTGGATGGCGTCCTCGCTGCCGGCCAGCCGGTAGAGCTCGACTGCCTTGGCCGGGGTCACCGCCCACTTCACGGTGAGCTCCACATACATCACACCGCCCTGCGAGGAGCGCACCTCGACCACGTCCTTGTCGGACAGGTTGAGGTCCACCGGACGGGTCGAGAAGGTGGTGACGTTGGTGAACGGCGAGGTGAGATTGACGCCCGGGTTCATGGGCGTGCCGACCTTGCCGAAGGTCACGGGGACGCCGACCTCATAGGCGCTGATGACATGCACGCAGCTGGTGATGCCGGCGAACAGGCCGGCTATGAGTGCGCCGAGGGCACCGAGCTTGAGACCTCGGTTGTCGCTGCTGCGAGCGACGAGATACATCACCACGGCAGCGATGGCGAGCACGATGAACAGCACGAACACGGGATTCCCCCCAGGGACGGATGCCGCAAATAAGCGGAGCGTAAAGCAATCGTCTGCGACAGGACGCCTTGGGGTGGCCCCTAGTTCCGCTCGATCAGCCCGTGCTCGCGCAGGTATTCGAGCTGTGCCCGCACCGACAGCTCCGCCGCCGGCCACAGGGTGCGGTCCACGTCCGCGTACACATGCGCCACCACCTCGGCAACGGTGCGGTGCCCGTTCTCGACCGCCGTCTCCACCTGGGCGAGCCGGTGCGCCCGGTGCGCCAGATAGAACTCGACCGCGCCCTGGGCGTCGTCCAGCACCGGTCCGTGACCCGGCAGCACAGTGTGCACCCCGTCGTCGACGGTGAGCGAGCGCAGCCGCCGCAGCGAGTCCAGATAGTCGCCGAGCCGGCCTTCGGGGTGTGCGACGACCGTCGTACCGCGCCCCAGGATCGTGTCGCCGGTCAGCACGGCCCGGTCCGCGGGCAGATGGAAGCAGAGCGAGTCGGCGGTGTGGCCGGGAGTGGCGACGACGCGCATCTCGAGCCCACCGACGCGGATCACGTTCCCGGCGGCGAGCCCTTCGTCGCCGAGCCGCAGCGCGGGGTCGAGCGCGCGGACATGGGTGCAGGTCAGTTCGGCGAAGCGCGCCGCGCCCTCGGCGTGGTCGGGGTGGCCGTGGGTCAGAAGGGTCAGGGCGACCCGCTTGCCCGCCTTCTCGGCGGTGTCGATGACCGCCTGCAGGTGGGTGTCGTCCAGCGGCCCGGGGTCGATGACGACCGCAAGCTCGGAGTCGGGCTCCGAGACGATCCAGGTGTTGGTGCCGTCGAGGGTCATCGCGGATGGGTTCGGCGCGAGGACATTGACGGCACGGGCAGTGGCGGGACCGGACAGCACGCCGCCACGGGGCTGCCCGGGAAGGCTCTGGGCGTCGCTCATCGGGCACCTCCGGCGGATACGGCGGGCAGGCCGGTGCGCCCCGGGGCAGCGGCCCGGCCGGCTGCCCACGGCGAGGGCACCCGGGCAGGCCCGGCGGACGCGTTCGTCATCGCGGACCTCCCGTCGGGATGTGCTTGGTGAATTCGTCGTGGCCCGGCCAGCTCAGGACCAGTGCGCCGTCCTCCAGCCGTGCCTTCGCCAGTACGGGCGTCAGGTCGCGGTCGCCGGCGGCCGCGAGCGCCACCGTGGCCGCCGCGTACGGCTCGAGGGACCGCAGGGTCGAGATCGTCGGCGGCATCATCAGCAGATCGCCCTTGTCGTAACCCGCGGCCGCCTCGGCCGGTCGGATCCAGACCGTGCGGTCCGCCTCTGTCGACGCGTTGCGGGTGCGCTGGCCCTCGGGCAGGACCGCCACGAAGAACCAGGTGTCGTAGCGCCGTGGCTCGAACTCGGGGGTGATCCACCGCGCCCAGGCGCCCAGCAGGTCCGAGCGCAGCACCAGGCCCCGGCGGTCCAGGAAGTCCGCGAACGACAGGTCGCGGTCGACCAGCGCCTGCCGGTCCGCCTCCCAGTCGTCGCCCGTCGTGTCCCCGACGACCGTGTCGGCGGTGCTGCCGGCGAGTAGGACACCCGCCTCCTCGTACGTCTCACGCACCGCCGCGCACACGATGGCCTGCGCGGATGCGGTGTCGGTGCCCAGGCGGGCCGCCCAGGTGTCCAGAGAGGGGCCCGCCCATTGCACCGGCCGGTCGTCGCGCGGGTCCACTCCTCCGCCGGGGTAGACGTACGCGCCTCCGGCGAAGGCCATGGAGGCGCGGCGGCGCAGCATGTGGACAGCGGGGCCGTCCGCCGTGTCACGCAGCAGCATCACCGTCGCGGCGCGTTTGGGTGCCACGACGGCGAGTGTGCCATCCGCGAGGGCTCGGATCCGGTCGGGCCATTCCGGCGGGTACCACTGACCATTGGACATGGGCGGATGCTATGCGCTCACGCGCGGATGTTCGAGGGGTGGCCGGATCGCCGGCCACCCCTCGGCCCCTCACGTGGCGGCGTCGGCGTCTCCGCGCTTCACCTGCGCCGTGCTCGCGTTCTTGTCCGCCGCCGCGATCCGGTGGCGCTGCCCTGTTGTCCGGTCGTACGCGTACGGCCCCGCGACCGCCGCACCAGCGGCAGGCCACGGGGCCGTACGGACGGACCTGCGTTCCCGTTCCGATCCCGGGTTCCGGACGCGGGTCCCGGACCGGACCTCAGTCCTGGATGAGCTCCACCTGGATCTCGACCTCGACCGGCGCATCCAGGGGCAGCACCGCGACACCGACCGCGCTGCGCGCGTGCACGCCCTTGTCTCCGAGCACTGCGCCCAGCAGCTCGCTCGCACCGTTGAGCACACCGGGCTGACCGGTGAAGTCCTGGGCGGAGGCGACGAATCCGACGACCTTGACCACCCGGGCGATCCGGTCCAGGTCGCCGACGACCGACTTCACGGCGGCCAGCGCGTTCAACGCACAGGTACGCGCCAGCTCCTTGGCCTCCTCCGGCGTGACCTCGGCGCCCACCTTGCCGGTGACCGGAAGCTTGCCTTTCACCATCGGGAGCTGCCCCGCGGTGTAGACGTACGCACCCGACACCACGGCCGGCTGGTACGCGGCCAGCGGCGGCACGACCTCCGGCAGCGTCAGCCCGAGCTCGGCGAGCTTCCTGTCGACAACTCCGCTCACGAGGCCTTCTCCCGCTTCAGATAGGCCACCAGCTGCTCGGGGTTGTTCGGCCCGGGAACGACCTGGACGAGCTCCCAGCCGTCCTCGCCCCAGGTGTCCAGAATCTGCTTGGTCGCGTGCACGAGAAGGGGCACGGTCGCGTATTCCCACTTGGTCATGGAGCCGACTGTAGCCGCACCCGGGACCTGTCCCGTGACGCAGCCCGCAGGCAGCCTCGTGCGTAGCCGGCCCGACGACTGGTTAGTCTCGAATACGTGAGCAGGCTCCAGGTCGTCAGCGGCAAGGGCGGTACCGGTAAGACCACGGTGGCCGCCGCCCTCGCGCTCGCCCTCGCGACCGAGGGAAAGCGCGTCCTCCTCGTCGAGGTCGAGGGAAGACAGGGCATCGCCCAGCTTTTCGAGACAGAGGCACTTCCGTACGAGGAACGCAAGATCGCCGTCTCCTCGGGCGGCGGCGAGGTGTACGCACTGGCCATCGACGCCGAGCGCGCCCTCCTCGACTACCTCCAGATGTTCTACAAACTCGGCGGCGCGGGGCGCGCCCTCAAGAAGCTCGGCGCGATCGACTTCGCGACGACCATCGCGCCCGGCGTACGCGATGTACTGCTGACCGGCAAGGCATGCGAAGCCGTACGCCGCCGGGACAAACAGGGTCGCTACGTCTACGACTACGTGGTGATGGACGCCCCGCCCACCGGCCGCATCACCCGCTTTCTGAACGTCAACGACGAGGTCGCGGGCCTGGCCAGGATCGGCCCGATACACAATCAGGCCCAAGCCGTGATGCGGGTCCTCAAGTCCGCCGAGACCGCGGTGCATCTGGTCACGCTGCTCGAGGAGATGCCGGTCCAGGAGACCGCGGACGGTGTGGCCGAACTGCGCGCTGCCGACCTTCCCGTCGGCAACGTGATCGTGAACATGGTGCGCCCCCACCTCCTCGACGAGGAGGCGGTGCGCGACGCGTCCAACGGCCGGCGCGCCGCCATCACCAAGGCACTCACGGCGGCGGGCGTCGGAGGCGGTGCGAAACTGGTCACCCCGCTCCTCCAACAGGCCGCCGAGCACGCCCAGCGCGTCGAGCTGGAGCGCCGGCAGCGGAGGGTGCTGGGCGCTCTGGACCTTCCCGCGTACGAACTCCCGCTGCTCAGCGAGGGAGTCGACCTGGCGGGCCTGTACGGACTGGCGAAGGAACTGCGAAAGCAAGGGGCCGGCTCATGACCCTGGACGCATCGGACTTTCTCGAGGTCGATCCGCTCATCGACGATCCGGCCACCCGCATCATCGTGTGCTGCGGCGCCGGCGGCGTCGGCAAGACGACGACCGCGGCGGCCATCGGTGTACGGGCGGCCGAGCGCGGCCGCAAGGTCGTCGTCCTCACCATCGACCCGGCCCGGCGGCTCGCGCAGTCCATGGGCATCGACTCGCTGGACAACACTCCGCGCAGGGTCAAGGGCATCGAGGACCCCGGCGGCCGCGGGGAACTGCACGCCATGATGCTCGACATGAAGCGCACCTTCGACGAGATCGTCGAGGCGCACGCGGACCCCGAGCGGGCCCGCGCCATCCTGGAGAACCCCTTCTACCAGTCCCTGTCGGCCGGTTTCGCGGGCACGCAGGAGTACATGGCGATGGAGAAGCTGGGGCAGCTGCGCGCCAGGGACGAGTGGGACCTGATCGTCGTCGACACCCCGCCGTCCCGCTCGGCGCTGGACTTCCTGGACGCGCCCAAGCGCCTCGGCTCCTTCCTGGACGGGAAGTTCATCAAACTGCTGATGGCCCCGGCAAAGATGGGGGGCCGGGCGGGGATGAAATTCCTCAACGTCGGCATGTCGATGATGACCGGGACGCTGGGAAAGCTGCTCGGCGGCCAACTCCTGCGCGACGTACAGACTTTCGTGGCTGCCATGGACACGATGTTCGGCGGTTTCCGGACCCGCGCGGACGCCACGTACCGGCTGCTGCAGGCTCCCGGCACCGCGTTCCTCGTGGTCGCGGCGCCGGAGCGGGACGCGCTGCGCGAGGCGGCGTACTTCGTGGAGCGGCTGGCGGCGGAGGACATGCCGCTCGCCGGCCTGGTGCTCAACCGGGTGCACGGCAGCGGAGCCGCAAAGCTCTCCGCCGAGCGGGCACTTGCCGCCGCAGAAAATCTTGCCGAGGGTGGCATTGTGGATCAAACGTCCGGGAAGACTGGTGTTCGTGACGCCACGGCCGTCTCTCCCGAATCCCCGGCCGTGGAGCACACCCCCGGCTCTGACCCAGCCCCCGAAGCCCTCGTGGAACACCCCGGATCAGGCCCCGCCGCGCACGACAGTGCACAACAGGACCAGCAGACCACGCAGCAGTTGACCGCCGGCCTGCTGCGTCTGCATGCCGAGAGGATGCAGGTGCTCGCCCGCGAGCAGCGCACGCGTGACCGCTTCACCGCACTGCACCCCGAGGTGGCCGTGGCCGAAGTGGGCGCGCTGCCCGGCGACGTACACGACCTCGAGGGGCTTCGGGCCATCGGTGACCGGCTCGCGACCGGGGGTCGTACACCGGCCGGAGCTGTGTAGCCGCGCGGGCGGCTAACCCACGGCGGCGTACGCCTCGTAGGTCTCGTCGTCATCAAGCCCCACAGGCAGAATGCCCGCGCTGCGCTCGTATTCTGTACGCGCGGTTTCGAGCAGTCTGCGCCAGGAGGTGACCGTGGGGCGCCTGCGCAACAGTGCGCGCCGCTCCCGCTCGGTCATACCACCCCAGACGCCGAACTCGACACGGTTGTCGAGCGCGTCGGCCAGGCACTCGGTCCGCACCGGACATCCGGTGCACACCGCCTTGGCCCTGTTCTGCGCTGCCCCTTGTACGAACAGTTCATCCGGATCGGTAGTGCGGCAGGCTGCCTGCGCACTCCAGTCGGTTACCCAGCCCATGCCGGCGCCGTCCTCTCCCGAATCGAGGCTCCCCCACGGCGGCAGCGGCATATTCACCGCTGCCAGTTGAGGACGTTACGGAAGGCGGGGACAGCGCAACACCCCCGTGGGGCCCAATCTTGAATGGCCCGAACGGACTATGCGTACGCGGCAGATCACCCAGGGGAGTGACCTGAGGGCATACGTAGCATTCCCGTCAAACTGAGACACTTCGGCTGAGTCACATCGGACGCCGGATGACGCAAAGGGCGGATTCGGACACAACGCCGCCGGATTCGGGTACAGCGAAGGTTGCGTCGGGGACTTGATACAAAACCGCACTGCTGTGACAGTTGAGAGCAGCTTAGGCCAAGGCATATACGCGTGTCCGGCGAATGAGAACGTAGGCTGCCCCCATGCCAAACAAGCGCTCGGGCGGAGGTCTGACCGGGACCCAGCAGGCCGCCAAGTTCCTCGGTGTCAGTGTGCTCTCCGGAGCAGTGCTGGCAGGCATCGCCCTGCCCGCCTTCGGCGCTCTGGGGCTGGCGGCCAAGGGAACGGTCGAGGGGTTCGACGAGATCCCCTCCAACCTCAAGACCCCGCCGCTGAGTCAGCGCACCACCATTCTCGACTCCAAGGGCGGGCCGATCGCCACGGTCTACTCACGCGACCGTACGGTGGTGCCGCTCAAGGACATCTCCCCCTACATGCAGAAGGCGATCGTCGCGATCGAGGACGCCCGCTTCTACGAGCACGGGGCGATCGACCTCAAGGGTGTGCTGCGCGCGCTCAACAAGAACGCGCAGTCGGGCGGCGTCTCCGAGGGCGCTTCCACCCTCACCCAGCAGTATGTGAAGAATGTCTTCGTCGAGGAGGCGGGTGACGACCCCGACAAGGTCGCCGAGGCCACCCAGCAGACCATCGGCCGCAAGATCCGCGAACTCAAGTACGCGATCCAGGTCGAGGAGGAACTGGGCAAGAAGAAGATCCTCGAGAACTACCTCAACATCACCTTCTTCGGGCAGCAGGCGTACGGCGTGGAGGCGGCGGCCCACCGCTACTTCTCCAAGTCGGCCAAGGACCTGAAGCTGGAGGAGGCGGCGATGCTCGCCGGCGTCGTCCAGTCGCCGAGCCGCTACGACCCGGTCAACGACGCGGAAGAGGCCACCAAGCGCCGCAACACTGTGCTGCAGCGCATGGCGGACACCCGCGACATCTCCCAGGAGGAGGCGGACCGGGCGAAGGCCGCCCCGATCAAGCTCAAGGTCAGCAAGCCGAAGAACGGCTGCATCACCGCCGTCAGCGGCTCGGGCTTCTTCTGCGACTACGTGCGCAAGACCATCCTCTCCGACCCCGCCTTCGGGAAGACGGAGAAGGAGCGGCAGAGGCTGTGGAACCTGGGCGGTCTGACCGTCAGGACCACGCTCGACCCGCGGGCCCAGAAGGCTGCCAACGAGGCCGCCACCTCCAAGGTCAACAAGACCGACAAGGTCGCGGCATCAGTGGTGCAGGTCCAGCCGGGCACCGGCAAGATCCTCTCGATGGGCCAGTCCCGCCCGTACGGCCTGGACCAGAAGCAGCACGAGACGGTCCTGAACCTCGCCGTCGACAACAAGATGGGCGGCACGACCTACGGCTTCCAGGTCGGCTCGACGTTCAAGCCGATCACTGCCGCGGCCGCGCTGGAGAAGGGGCTCAGCCCGGCCCAGTCGTTCTCCACGCCGTGGAAGATCTCCCTGCCGATGCGCTCCTTCACCAACTGTTCGGGCTCCCCCGCGGGCACCGGCACCTGGGACCCCCAGAACGAGCTGCGGACGGAAGCCGGCACCTGGGACATGACGAGCGCGCTCGGCAAGTCCATCAACACCTACTTCGCCCAGCTGGAGCAGATGACCGGGCTGTGCGAGACGGTCGAGATGGCGAAGAAGATGGGCTACCAGCGGGGCGACGGCAAGAAGCTCGGCGAGAACCCGTCGATCACGCTCGGCGGTGAGGAGAGCACCCCGCTCTCGATGGCCGCCACCTACGCCACGTTCGCCAACCGCGGCACGTACTGCACGCCGATCGCCATCGAGTCCATCACGGACCCCGAGGGCAAGAGCCTGGGCGTGCCGAAGACCCAGTGCTCACAAGCAATGAGCGAGCAGACCGCGGACACCGTCAACCAGATGCTCAAGGGCGTGGTCGAGGACGGCACCGGTACGCAGGCCGGTCTGAGCGACCGCGACAACGCCGGCAAGACCGGTACGACGAACGACCGCAAGGACGCCTGGTTCGTCGGGTACACGCCCAACCTGGCCACGGCGGTGTGGGTCGGTGACGACATCGGTGAGAAGACGTCGATGTACCGGATCACCATCGGCGGCCAGTACTACGACAAGGTCTGCGGCGGCTGCCTCCCGGGTCCCATCTGGAAGATCGCGATGACCGGGGCGCTCAACGCCTCCGAGACCCCCGCCTTCAACCCCATCTCGGTACCGCGAGGCAGGGTGAAGGAGAGGGACAAGGAGAGGCCGGGCGACCACGAGAAGCCCGGCAACGGCGGTCGCCCCGGTGGGCAGGAGCCGTGGCCCGGGATCTCGATCCCGCCGGACCTGATCGGTGGCGGCAACAACCGCGGTCAGGGGAACGGCGGCTCGACCGGCGGCGACTGGCCGTGACGGTGAGGTAGTACGCGCAGCGGAGCCGTACGCACGGATCGGGGCCCGGCCCAAAACTTCAGGCCGGGCCCCGATTCGTATCCGCGGGCGCTGCTGGTGCCGGTACCAGCGATGCCGGTACGAGCAGTGCCGGTACGAGCAGTGCCGCTCTGCCGGTACGGCTTCAGCCCGCGAGCAGCTGCTTCACCGCGGCGGCGACCCGGCCACCCTCGGCCCGGCCCGCCACCTTCGGATTCACGATCTTCATGACGGCGCCCATGGCCCGCGGCCCCTCGGCACCGGTGGCCTTGGCCTCCTCGACGGCCTGCGCCACGATCCGGTGAAGCTCGTCGTCCGTCAGCTGCTGCGGCAGGTAGGCGTCGAGGATGACCCCCTCCGCCTTCTCCCGCTCGGCCTGCTCGGCGCGACCACCCTGGGCGAACGCGTCGGCGGCCTCACGGCGCTTCTTCGCCTCCTTGGCGATCACCTTCTGCACCTCGTCGTCGGAGAGCTCCCGGGCCGTCTTGCCCGAGACCTCCTCCTTCGTGATGGCGGAGAGGGTCAGCCGGAGCGTGGAGGAGCGCAGTTCGTCGCGCGCCCTGATCGCCTCGGTGAGGTCTTCCTGCAGCTTGGACTTGAGCGTTGTCATGACTTCTTCATAGCCTTTTCTCATGGACCCGGTCAACGAGGATTCACAGGTCAACAATGACTCGGAACGGCTCCGCAGGCCGGCCCGGATTACCGGGTCTCAGCGGGACAAGCGCAGTCGTGCCGACTGGACAGGGGAACCGGCGGCGATCTACTGCCGGATTTCCCACGTCAACGACGACGATCAAACCGGTGTCGACCGACAAGAGCGTATCTGCCGTGACATCGCCCAGCGCCTCGGTGTGACGGTGGATCAGCACATGGTCTTCGTGGACAACTACCGATCGGCGTGGCAGCGCAACCGGAAGCGGAAGGGGTGGGATGCCCTGCTCGATGCGGCACGGTCCGGTGGCGTCCGGCACATCCTGACCTACCGCCCGGACCGGCTGATGCGGCAGCCGCGCGATCTTGCGGAGCTGCTGCAGATCGCGGACGACCACAGCATCGCCCTGCACGGTCAGGCGAACCAACGGGATCTTGCCGACCCCGACGACCGGTTCCTTCTGCGCATCGAGGTAGCGCACGCTTGCAGGTCCAGCGACGACACCTCCCGACGGCTCAAAGACGCACTGATCGACCGCGCCCAGGACGGGAAGCCGCACACCGGCAAGCGGCGGTACGGCTACGACAAGAGCGGCACGGCCATCATTGCCGCAGAAGCCGAGATCGTGCGCGAGATTTTCTCCCGGTACCTCGTCGGGGAGACGACCACAGCCATAGCCATGGACCTCAACCGGCGGGAGGAACGGACCGCACTCGGCAGGGGATGGAACAGCTTCACCGTCCGGGCGATCCTGGACAGCCGCCATGTGGCCGGCATCCGCGTGTTCCGAGGGGAGGAGCTCGGCCAGGGTGAATGGCCGGCGATCATCCCTCGCGGCACATGGGACGAGGCACAGGAGCGCCGCAGCTACCGCACCGCAGTGGGCTGGGGTCGGAGTGCGCCCAAGCACCCCTACATCCTGCGCGGGCTGGTCGTCTGCAAGGGATGCGGCAACCGCATGGGTGGGAGCGGCGGCAAGTACATGTGCAACCGCGCGGCTCGTTCCGACTCGTTGCGCTGCTACCGGACTGCCAGCAGTGGGCCGCTGGAGGAGTTCGTGACCGACGCTGCGATCGGGCTGCTGGAACGCCTTGACGTGAACGGCCAGGAAGAGGCCGCCGTAATTTCACCGGAGGATCAGGCGGCGATCGCCGCCGACCGGGAAGAGCTGGTCGAGCTCAAGGACATGTGGAACAGCCGTGAGCTGAAGACCCAGGACTACCGCGCCATGAAGAAGACGGTCGAGGAGCGCATCGCGAAGATCGAGCGCAAGCCGGTCGTCCGCCCGGCGGTCGAGGTGCTTCGGGGGCTGGTCGGGCCGGACGCCGAGAAGGGTTGGGCGAAGCTGGTGAAGGCCAAGGACTACGACCGCATGAATGCTGTCCTGCGGTTCCTGTTCAACGCGGTCATCATCGCCGAGCCGAGCACGAAGGGCCGATACTTCGACTTCTCACGGGTGGAGATAGAGCCGAACCCGCTCTGACGGTCGATGAGGGGACAGACGATGGGGCCCGCGGTCAGGCGGGCCCCATATCGCTATCTGTGCTGCTCGTCGCCGCGAGGCATGAGCAGGTGACGGCCGGCGGGCGTTGTCCGGGCTGATCCTTCAGGTTCGTCACCCACGCCCCGCCGGATTCCAGCGCACTCAGAAGCGCGCAGTGCAGATCGGCAGGCGTGGAGACGGGACCAGGCCGCTCCAGCGGGCCCCGGCTCCGCCCCGCTCCAGCCCGGCCGCCGCCCGTGTCGCGCGCACAGCAATCAGCCAATTGCCGTAGGAGGGTTACGTCGTGGCTGGATCGATCAGCTCCACGGCTTTAGAAGTCGTGCTCTTTCCGAACCTCGTGTGCGACTTTTGCTGGTCAGACATGAGATCGCAGCTGTCGCGGAAGTCTCGGCTCGTTGCTGGCCGAGATGTCGTGGGGGTGGCGGATGCCGTCGATGCGGGCGGTCCTGGAAGCGCGGCAGAAGGCCGCGGCGGTGCGGGTGGAACAACTCGAGGCCGAGCTGGAGCGGGTGCGGGCGGCTCTGGCGGACGCGGAAGAGGTGCTCAGGCGCCGGGTGATCGGCCTGGAGCAGTATCTGGAGGCGCTGTCCGAGGGGGATGCGCCCGCCGTGGTGGCCGACGGGGCGTCGCAGAGGAAGC
Organism: Streptomyces sp. NPDC002889; assembly: GCF_042888425.1. Classification (NCBI taxonomy): domain Bacteria; kingdom Bacillati; phylum Actinomycetota; class Actinomycetes; order Kitasatosporales; family Streptomycetaceae; genus Streptomyces; species Streptomyces sp. NPDC002889. Next base: position 100,556 of record NZ_JBIAPT010000019.1, on the reverse strand, counting down.
CGGTGGGACCGCGCCGGGCGGTGCCTCATCGGCAGAACGCGGGCGGGGTTGAGGGTTTGTCGGTGGACTACCAGGCGTTGATGGCCGCCGCTGTGGAGGCGGGAGGCGACGGGCTGGGGGCCCGGCGGGCAGCGGTGGTGCTGGGCTGGGACAGCGCGTCCGCCTCCCGGGTCGAGGGAGCGAGGGCACGGCTGAAGCGGCTGGTGGAGCGGGGCTGGCTGGTGGAGGAGAAACCGGGCAGGTTCACGCTGCCCGCACCGGAACAGGTTCCTGGTGCTGGTGCTGAGCGGCCAGACGGCGGCTCATGAGCGTGGTCATCGACCACAGGATGACGGCTTCGCTGGTGTCGGTGCGCCGCTCGTAGTCACGGACCAGACGCCGGCTGCGCAGGAACCAGGCAAAGGATCTTTCCACGACCCAGCGGCGGGGCAGGACCTGAAAGCCGCAGGCGTCATCGCTGCGGCGGACGACGTCGAGAACGAGTCCGAGGTGCCGGGCGGTCCAGTCGGCGAGATGGCCGGTGTAACCGCCGTCGGCCCAGACCCGCGACAGCCGCCGCAAGCGGCTCTTCGCCGTCGGCAGCAGGATCCGGGCGGCGTCCCGGTCGGTCGTGGAGGCTGGCGTGACCAGCACGGCCAGAAGGAGCCCGAGCGTGTCGGTGAGCAGGTGCCGCTTGCGTCCGTTGATCTTCTTCCCGGCGTCGTATCCCCGGGAGGCGAGGGTGACGGTGGCGTCCGCCTTCATCGACTGCGAGTCCACGACCGCCGCACTCGGCTCCTCCTCACGGCCCTCCACGTCGCGGACGGCTCCGCGCAGCCGGTCGTGCAGCTCGGCCACCAGTCCCGCATCCCGCCAGCGGGCGAAGAAGGCGTACACGCGCGGCCAGGGCGGGAAGTCACACGGCATAGCCCGCCACTTGATGCCGCTGTCGACGAGGTAGCGCACCGCGTCGATCATCTGCCGGTGGCAGTAGCCCTCCGGACACCCGCCCCGGCCCGCCAGCCATCCCGGCACCGGCAGCAGATCCCGCACCCATGCCCACTCGGCATCGCTCATGTCCGAGCCGTACCGGGGCCGGCGCTCCGGCCGGTCGGCCGCGTTCCCGAACCTATGGGCGAGACAGTCACACCCAGGAGTGGACGCACTGGACCCGGCAACCGCGACCACGCAACACTTCGACAACAGGGCCTCTTGCTTCTCGCTGGACTCAACAACCGCGAGCTACCAAGAGGCCCTTCCTTCATGCCGCCGCACCGGCCAACTCACCCGATCCAGCACCCCGTTCGAATCGGACCGACCACGCGAACGGATAGAGAACAGCCAGTTACACAGCCGCTGTGGCGCGAGCCGCGAAGATCATGGCCCAAACATCATGTTCTACCGGGCAGGTCTACGGACCCCCGACGTGCCGGAATCTTACGAGGCCGTGATCACTCGCGCCAAGGCAGCTCCTACCCAAAGCCACTACGCCGACCTGCGTACACACCGGCACTTTCAAATTCCTTACGACAGACACGACGCTTTGAGTACGCCTTCAAAGACCTCTGGCCGAGAGAGCTCGTGTTGATCTCCCTTACTCGTCTCATCACCCTTTGGCCGGCACATGCGAAGGCTCGAACTAGTGCACCAACCAGAATCGCTGCAAGCACGGGAAGGCTCTGGATGATCAGGTGAATGAACCTGGTGGCCACGTAGGCTGTCGTGCCAAAATACCTGCGGCGGCAGGGCATCAGGGCACCGTGCGAAACCTCAGGGCTACATGATTTCCGTCGACCACACTTCTACTCGACACTCAACCACCAAGGAAATTCACGCATGGCGCGTTATGGCTTCGAGACGAACATTCCTGAACTGACCCGCCGCCTGGGGATCAATCTCTACAACGACCCAACCATTTCACTGCGAGAACTCTTGCAGAACGCCAACGACGCATGCATTCTCGCAGAGGGGCTCCTGGGTGCACCAAAAGGGCGCATCGACATTTCCGTCGACCCTCACAGCCACAGGTTATCAATCACCGACAACGGAATTGGAATGGATGAAAAATGCCTTAAAGAGGTACTGAGCACCATCGCCTCCTCCACGAAGGCAGAGCTTCGAAAGGAGTTGGAAAAGAAGCATTTCAAGCCGGCTCGAGGAATCGCCGGACAGTTCGGAATCGGCTTTCTTTCCACATTTATTATCGCCGATGATGTCCACATTGAAACTCGTCACCAGCAAGAAAGCGGGCCGGGGTCTCTGTGGCACTCGAAAGGGGACGGCTACTACGACATTCACCCAAGTCCGAAGATTCTACCCCGAGGCACGACCGTGACGCTTGTCCTCAAGGAGGAATTCCGAAACAAGATAAGCACCATGACCATCACCGAGGCACTGGCGAAATATTGCCCGTTCATTCGAACGCCCTACTACATCAACAACTCAACTCTACCGGCAAACCACGAGTTGCCTCCCTGGAGAGACACTGACAATCAAGGCCTTGCCGACGCCTATCTGCGTTCGAATTTCAACAAAAGGCCCTTGGTGAACTTCTTCATCGAGCATGACGGCCCGGTTATCATCGGCTCAGAATCCGTTCCGCACCTAAGCATCTCCGGGTACCTCGCTATCCCTGATCAGCCGCGTTGGAGTCAAGAGCCTCGGCTCTACACGTCAGGTCTCTACGTGGGCGAGATCAGGGATGGCCTTCCTTCATGGGCACGCTTCGTTCTCGGAGGTATCGAGTGCCCAGATCTTGACTTGACCCTTGGTCGCGACAACGTGATGAAGAACACCATATGGCAGGCGGTCAAGAAGGTTGTGGCGGAAAAGCTGACTCAGGCCATGGTGCGTGACCTATCAGACCGTAGATCCCGTATACGGCAACGGTGGAACAGCGTATTCGATATCCACGCAGAGCACATCATGCGATCCGCAGTAGAAGATGCGCGCTACGGCGAGGGAGATTTCTACCGGTCAGTGCGAGACATCGTACCGTTCCGCATTGGCGGAGAACGAATGTCTCTTGCAACAGCAATCGCACAAGGAAAGTGTATGGAGGAGGGCGGCAGGAGGATTCTCTTTTACTTCGCACAAGGATTCCGGCGCCATGAAAGTGCGGGAGTACAGGAGAGCCTGCTGTTCGATGAACGCGGACTCCACTTCATCGATGCACGAAACTTCTACGAGCGCGACTTTCTCCAACAATACGGGGCCGACAACTCGTCACTCTCCCTGGTCCCAATAGAGGACGGACTTGAGTACGTCCTGAATTTCGAGTGTGACACTGACGACGCCAGGATCATTTCGGAGACCTGCCGCGCGCTTGGCTATAACGCTCGATTGAGTAAATTCGAGCCGTCGGAGCTGGCGGGTGTCATCGTCCCGGTTGGCGACCAAGACCGCCATGACAGGGAGTTCGACTGGTCAACGCCCGAAGGGCGGGAGGAAGTAATACAACTACTCGTGGGTGCAGCCAGTCCGGGAAACTATCGCCCTTACACCCTGTGCATCAACGCCAACAATATCCTGGTTCAGGAAATATTGCGCTACGCCAGGGAACACGGCGTTGATTCGCACATCAAATTGGCGCTCAAGCAGATCTACTTCATGTCGGTCCTGGTGTTCGGCGATACAAACACTCGCGTCATTGCTGAAATGGCGCCCAGCCTGTCCAGCCTGATGCTGAGTTTCCTGCGGCGTTCAACGGATCTGGATTCAGAGTTGGCGCGGCTGCGTCAAATGCTCTCCGAGGCCCAGAAAAGGGTAGCAGAAAAGGAGGCAGAACTTCTCAGGAGTGGGATATTGAAGAAGGAAAACGAAACGGTATTTCTCGCCTATGGGTACGATCAGCCGACAGCTAGTCTTGTCCAAGGATTCAAGCACCTGCTCCAGGACCGAGGCATATCGGTCATCGACGGACAGGTAGACGCCGCCGGATCGCTTTCTGAGCAGATACTTAGTCGGATCAGGTCTTCTTCTATGTTCGTCGGAGTCCTGACACCTCGCGACAAGATAGAGGGGGATGGGGGGTCAATTGCTTCTACTTGGGTAATTGAGGAGAAAGGAGCTGCGCGCGCATGTGGCGTCCCGGTCCTGCTCATCGTCGACAGAGGTGTTGCTCAACAATTTTACGGTAATTTGGACGGCGACAATGTCCGAATTACAGTTGGAGATCAGCCTGCAGACTGGGTCGACGCCTTTCGGAGGGCGACCAATATGATCGCGGAGACTCTGCGTCAGACCCTGGATCGCGATTGAACTATTCCTGGGTGCTCCTGCACAGGGCTGGTGCTACGGACGCGCATGGCCTTGACGATGAGGCCGCCGATGAGTCGACACAGTCGCCCTGGCGGTGAACGCCGTGTACGAACCCACGATGATGCCTATTCGGGACTGAGGAGCGCGAGGAGTTGTGCAACTACGTCAATGGGGATGTCAGCCGGCGCAGCGGGCCTTGCCCAGATGGTCGGTGCGTGGGGGAACGGTCGTTGCCGCACTTCTCACCCGGGATCCACCCTGAACCGTCACAGCCAAGCTCAGGACGGCTTGGATTCCCGTTACTCGCTTCAAAGGGAGGCCTTCAGCCCAAGGCCCAGGGCTTTCAGACTGGCCGACTCGCCTTCTTCACGGCACAGAGGCGCTGATCGGGCGCAGGGTGCACGTGGAGACATGGGACGAGAACACTGGCGTGTCCTTGGTCATCGATAATCCTGGGGGGGTGCGACTCTGACGCCGGCCCGCCCACCCGTTTCACAATGTTGGCGCCCGAATACATGACGAAGTTCCGGACAAATCACCCTCGCCTTGGTCGCCGCAGGTCAGATAATCATGGTGCCGGACGTCAGCCAGTAGCATCTGGCGGGAAGGCTGCCCGGGCGAATTGCTTCCCTATGACGGCGAAAGCGCCGTCATAGGTGCTGGCCGAGATGAGCCTCCACCGGGTCAGAACCGTCGAGGCGATGATGAGACCGTGCGTCTTCCGCCGTTTGCCGTCCCACATCTCCGCAATCCGTACGGCTAACGCGTGATGCATCCTCTCTGCCTCGGTGCGGACGTCAACACCGGACAGTTCAAGCCTCGTCAGGATCTGCTCGACATTCCGGCGAGCCTCCAGATGCGACCTGTAGTACCGGCCTTTCCAGCCGCAGGGCGGGAAGACAATGATCACACGGTGCTGGAGTCCCCTCCCCCGAATCTCATCGATCTCCCACTCGAGGGAACGGCGCATCTCTCGACCGGGAGCGAGGAGTAGAACGATATGAGCTGCCTTTCCCATCAGCGCGGCAATGTGGAACCTCCATTCGTCGTCCGGTGAGCGCAGGTACACCGGCCCAGGCGGCGAATGCCGCACATCCGCGTCCACCAATGTGTAGGTCCGCATGCGGTGGTGACGTGACATGGCCCGTGCCGTCACCTGTTCCAACGTCAGGGCGGGGGACCACAACCCGATAAGCGGGGTGGTGAGAAGCAAAACGCTTCCGTCCCCGCCGAAGGTCCGTAGCAGCAGACAGTACGGGGCTTCCGACGCGAGCACCGGGCCGATGGCCTCCGCGCAGTCCAGCGTCTGCCAGGGACGCTTGTACCGCAACCACCATCGCAACCCGTTCACCGAGCACAGGACAAGCAGCGCGACGATCGGTACGTCTACGACTCGGACAGCCGACCCGAAGCTGTCTCCGGGGTCGTACGAGGCATGCGACAAAGGGGAGAAGAGCAACAAGACAGCCAGCAGTAGACCGGACTCCCTGAAAAACCTGCGCAGACGCCACCTCACCGCAGGCATGCCCCTTCGATGGCCCATGACACACGAACCACCCACCGTAACCACCCCCGGGCCACTGGAAGTGTGCGTTGCGCACCTGCCCGCAACTGATCGCCCTTCGCCACATAGTCACCGGATCGGGCCGCTCCGGGGCACCAACAGCCCGGCCCACCCTTCACCGGCTCGACGACGACCAAGAGCAGGGCTTGGTCCCGTCAGCCACGGCATAGGCGGGGATCGCGACGCGCGCGCCATAAGCACGCCAGATCAGGCGGTCAGTCAGGCTCATTGAGGTGCGCATGGGCACGGAAGCTCAGTCGGCGAGCAAGCCCAAGGCGCAAGGGAAGAGCTCTCTCGCGGAGGCCTGAGTCGTTTCGTCTGCTGATCATTCCTGTGCGCCGGCAGGCAAGGGCCTCGCCCGGTGTGTCAGGCACAGGGAGAAACGCGCCCACGCATTTCCTCGCACCCACCGGGCGACGGAGCAGCGCTTTCGTAAGGCGGCGGACATGCTCCGGCCGCCCCATGGCGACGGCCGCGTCGCCCTGTCGTCACCGCCCGTTGACAGCCTGCGCAGATGCCGGCCATCCGCCTCCGCCTTCCCGTCGACCCGCGTCACTGCCAACTGCTGGGACTGGTGGGCTCCACGGCTCTCGCCGCAGGCGGTGTGAGCGCCGGGGCGCTGCCGGTGCGGGAGGTGCTCGACCCCGGCTCGGGTCGAGCCGCACTCGGTCTGGTCGGCGTGTACTTCGGACTCGTCCTGCTGATAGTGGCCTGGTGGCTGCTCGGCCGGGCGGTCCGCGGAGCGCGGCCGCCTGCCCCGCGCACCCTGCTGCTGACACTGGTCCTGTGGGCGGTCCCGCTCGTGGTGGCCCCGCCGCTGTTCAGCAGGGACGTGTACAGCTATCTCGCGCAGGGCGCCATGGTCGACGCGCGGCTCGATGTCTACGCGTACGGGCCCTCCCGCCTCGGCGGCCCGCTCACCGCCGAGGTCGCGCCGCTGTGGCGGGACACCCCGACGCCGTACGGCCCGGTCTTCCTCGCCTGCGCATCGTTCGTGGCGGGATTGACCCGGGCGCAGATGTCCACGGGCGTGTTCGGCATGCGGCTGGTGGCGCTCGTCGGACTGGCGCTGATGGCCGCCGCGCTGCCCCGGCTGGCCCGGCACTGCGGGGCCGATCCCGCCGCGGCGCTCTGGCTCGGCGCGCTCAACCCGCTGGTGCTGCTGCATCTTGTGGGCGGCGCACACAATGACGCGGTCATGCTCGGGCTGTTGGGTGCGGGCCTGGTGGCCGCCCTGGGCGGACGGCCGGTGGTGGCCACCGTGCTGGTCACGTTCGCGGCGCTGGTGAAGGCGCCGGCGGCCCTGGGGCTGGTGGCAGTGGCACTGCTGTGGGCCCGGCAGATGACGACACCACGGGAGCGCGCCTCATGGATCCCGGCCCTGCGCCTTCGGGTCCCATGGCACCGGCACCCGCTGCTGACGGCATGCCTTGGCGTGCCGGCGGTCTGCGCGGTCACGACGGCGGCGACAACAGCCCTCACCGGTACGGGATATGGCTGGCTGACCGCCCTCGACACCCCCGTATCACCCGGTAACTGGTCCCTCACCACAACGCTCGGCCGGATGACCACCACCCTCCTTCAGGACGCGGGCACCGCACTCGCCCCCTTCGCGCCCTTCGCCGCGCCCGCCTGGCATCTGCTCGGGCTCGCCGCCACCGCGCTCGCGACCCTGATCGCCTGGCGTCGGCACCACGCGCTGCGCCCCGTGTACGCGCTCGGTCTGAGCCTGATGGCGGTGGCCCTCCTCGGACCCGCGATCCGCCCCTGGTACCTGCTGTGGGGACTGTTCCTGATAGCCGCCGCGGGACCCGTCCATTCCGTACGCCGGTCCGTCGCCGCGGCCAGTGGTGTACTCGCCCTGGCCGTACTGCCCAGTGGATTCGCCCCGGCCGGACCGCAGTTGGCGCTGGCCGTAGCGGGCGGACTGCTCGCCGTGGCAGCGCTGTGGTGTGCGCACCGCGTCGCCCGACGCTCCGTACATCGCGCTCTTGCGAGTACCGCGTGACCCAGTCACCCCCGACGACGATGCGGCCCCTGGCCAGGCGTGGTCCGACGACCACCCGCGGCCGTGTGCTCACGCTCATGGGGCTGGCGACCGCGGTCGGGGTGTTCCTCGCCACGGTCCCCCTGCACCGGGACTGGTTCGACCTCGGCGTGTACTACGGGACGGTCGACCACTGGAGCCGCACCGGCCGTATCTACGACTACCTGGTGCCCGGCACGCACTACGGCTTCACCTATCCGCCATTCGCCGCCGTGGTCATGCTGCCGATGACCCTGGTCGACTGGCCCTGCGCGGTCGCGATCAGTGTGCTGCTCAACGCGGGTGCGGCGGCGGTGATTCTGCACTGGTCGGCGGGTGCGACCCTGCGCAGGCACAGCAAGCACCGGTGGTTCGCGTTCGCCGTCGTCGGCTGTCTGCTGGCCCTGCTCGAGCCGGTCCGCGACACCGTCAGCTTCGGGCAGGTGAATCTGCTGCTCCTCCTGCTCGTGCTCGCGGATGCCCGGCTGCTGTCCATCAGCGATGCGCGGACCGCGCGACACGCCCCGTCCACACGGCTCGCCGTCTCCACACGGCAAGCGCCCTACGCACGGTTCGCGCCGTACGCGGGCATCGGCATCGGTCTGGCAGCCGCGATCAAGCTCACCCCGGCGATCTTCATCGGCTATCTGCTCCTCACCCGCCGCACCCGCGCCGCCGCCACCGCCACCACCACCGCGCTCGGCGCCACGCTGCTCACCCTGTGGGCGGCACCGGAGGCATCCCGTGTCTACTGGACCGAGGCGATATGGAACACCGACCGCGTCGGGTCGCTCGCCTATGTCTCCAACCAGTCCTGGCAAGGACTGGTGGCCCGCCTCACGGAGCCCGCCGCTCCGAGCCGTGCGGTATGGGCGATCGGCGTGATCGCCCTCCTGTGCGTCTGGGCGTGGCGCGCCCGCCGGGCCGCCACAGCCGGAAACGACGGGGCCGGCTTCGCGCTGACCGGCATCACCGCGTGCCTGATCAGCCCGGTCACCTGGGTGCACCACCTGGTGTGGCTGATCCCGGCCCTCGCCGTCCTCGTCGACGCCGGCCTCCGCTCGACACCCGGTTCCTCCCGCCGCCGCCGGCTCCTCGGCTGGACCACGGCGCTCTACGTGGTGCTGTGCAGCAGCGTGGTGTGGCTGTGGAGCAGGGACTCGTCCGGCATCGACGGTTTCGTGGGCGGCAACACATACGTCTGGATCTCGCTCGGCCTGCTGCTCACCCTCCCGGTGCTGCCCGCGCTCACCGATCCCGGGAAGGACCGGGCGCTCCCCCGACCCTGACGGGTCTGCAACGATGGGCACATGCGCGCACGCTACGGACTCCCCCTGAAAATCACCGCAGGAATCACGGCAGTCGGCGCGGCCGGGATCGCCTACGCCGCCGGCATCGAGGCCCGGTCGTTCCGCCTGCGGCGCATCACCGTCCCCGTACTGCCGCAGGGCATGCGCCCGCTGCGTGTGCTGCAGATCTCCGACATCCACATGGTCAGAGGCCAGCGCAAGAAGCGCGCCTGGCTCCAGTCGCTGGCCGGACTGCGCCCGGACTTCGTCGTCAACACCGGGGACAACCTCTCCGACCCGGAGGGCGTGCCGGAGGTCCTGGACGCGCTCGGCCCGCTGATGGACCTCCCCGGTGTCTATGTCTTCGGTTCCAACGACTACTACGGCCCCAAGCTGCGCAACCCAGCCCGTTACCTCCTCGAGAAGGCCCAGGGCCGCCACGGTCTCAACGGCAACGCTCCTGCGGTCGGCGTCGTCCACAACCCGTGGGAGGGCGTGCGCGACGCCTTCGACGCGGCGGGCTGGACGGACCTGTCGAACACGCGTGGCCGGCTGAAGCTGGAGGGCTACGAGATCGCCTTCACCGGCCTTGACGACCCGCACATCAAGCGCGACCGCTACGCACAGGTCGCCGGCGGCCCGGAACCGGACGCCGACCTGTCACTGGCCGTGGTCCACGCCCCGTACCTGCGCACGCTCGACGCCTTCACGGCCGACGGCTATCCCCTGATCCTGGCGGGCCACACCCACGGCGGCCAGTTGTGCATCCCCTTCTATGGCGCTCTGGTCACCAACTGCGACCTGGACACGGACCGGGTGAAGGGCCTGTCCACGCACGAGGTTGCCGGAAATGTCTCATACCTACACGTATCGGCGGGATGCGGCACGAACCGCTACACGCCGGTGCGTTTCGCATGCCCACCCGAGGCGACGCTGCTGACGCTGACCCCCCGGGACTGACCCGCCTCACCCCTGCTCCAGCCCGCGGGAAACCGGATTTCGCCTCCAGCCGCGGGTGGGCTAAAGTAATCGATGTCGCCGCGACAGTGGGGACATCGGGGTGTAGCGCAGCTTGGCAGCGCGCTTCGTTCGGGACGAAGAGGTCGTGGGTTCAAATCCCGCCACCCCGACACAGGTCAGAGGCCCTATCCGGGGATCCGGATAGGGCCTCTGAGCGTTTGTACAGCAGCGAAGTACAGCAACCGCTACGACTCCTGTTGATCGTCAGCCTCGAGGATCTTCTTCGGCTTGCCCTTCCCTTTCTTCCCCTGCTTGCCGCCGCCGAGCGCCTTACCAAGTGCTCGCTTCGCTCGCTGCCCGACCGGGGTTCGGGCAGCGAACCAGATCACTGCCAGCACAGCAGCCGCCACGCAGCCCGGCCACACGGGATGGTTTCTTCCCCTTGCCCGCCATGCGCCCGAGTGGCCCCAGAAGGCTTCAACGACACCAGCGCACCAGGCCCATCGGGAGAACTGGCGGACGCTCGGGAGAACACCACAGTTGACGCTTGGGGCGTCTGCTTTCCCGGCCTCCTGAACTGCGGTAGCAGTCTGATGCTGCGATCAGAGGTGCCGCGCCGAGGGCGCGGCGCGCCGGCCGGACGCCGCCGCGCTTGCCCCTCCATGTCTACGCCACCGGGGCCGCACGTCGTCGCCCGCCCGCGCCACAAGGGGGCGAAAGACCAGGCCGGGGGTGGGGACGGTCGGCTCCGCGGCTTTACCCACCTCCCCGATTCGGGTCCCGCGTCGAGCAAGACCAGGGGGCCACTCGGACACATTGCGGGCAGGGGTGAAACCTGCCCGAGTAGCCAGCAAGCGTACGGCCCCCTGATCATGCACGACCCCAAACCGGGCAGGACACCGGCCAAAGCCGCTCCACCGACCTCATAGCCTCAGGCGTTCTCACCGTGGGCACCTCCTTGACCTGGTACCCGGTAGCGCGCGGCAACTCCTTAGGCTAAGTGATCACGTCAAGTAGCAGACATTCTTAAGGAGTTGACAGTGAACACTGCGGTGCGGGGGACGGCGCTCGCGTTCGTAGCGTTGTGCTACCTGCCGTCAGCTCTGGCCAGCCGCACCCCTGCGCGCGATGAACACCGCGCCAGTGCCGACCAGCCACGACCGCGAGACCGACACCCGCGACGACGGGAGTGCTGCTCGACGCGCCGGTCCTGATCACGTGGCATCATACGCACTGCCCAGCGGGGTCCCAGCTGGCTCCCAGCGGGGCGATCGCGTTCTCACGCATCGGTACCTTGCGCGCCGGGGCGCTGCTTCTGGGCGTCGACGACGGCCCGCTCCAGCACGGCGGTGCATTCGAGGACTGTGCCAGGCTTGACGTCGTCGGCCTGCTTGACCTGGACACCGCGGCTGCCGAGATAGGCGTATGTTTTGCGGTCGAAGATCCACTCGGTGCGACCGCCGCTCTTCTGGTCGACGTGGGCCAGGGCGATGCCCTCGCGTCCCGCGGCGTCCTTGGCGTGGTCCACCACCACAACCCCGGGGATCTTGGCGGCGGCCCGGTACAGCGCTGCGTTCAGCTTCGCCGGTGCGAGCTGCTCCCCGAGCAGGTCGCCGACCGTGGCGAATGCCTGCTGGTCCGGGGAGTTCCCCTGGCCCTCGGTCTCCTTGTAGATCTTCTTCAGCAGGGCGTCCGGGTCGGTGGGCAGCGTCTTGAGGTAGTCGTAGGAGGGGGCGTTCAAGCTGCTCTCGACGTCGCTGTCGACGGTGATGCCGCCCTTGGGCTGGTAGCCGGGCTCGTCCAGCCAGCCCTGCTTGCCGTCGGGGGAACTCCAGACCTCACGCATGTGCAGGGGCTGGACCAAGGTCTTGGACTTGTCCGTGTGGGTGTGCAAGACGGAGAGGTAGGAGACCATGCTCTTGATGTAGATGTACTGGCCCGGGCCGGGTTCGGGCGTCTTGCTGGCCGAGGCGGCGGCGGCGATGCGCTCGACGGTGGAGGCGAGCTGGGCGGTGCTGCCGGGCTCGATGCGCACGACCGGCGCTTCGACCGGGGGCGGGGTGGCCGCGGCCGGGCCGCTGCCCCCGGAACCGGTCAGCGCGGTGAAGGCGAATGCGCCGGCCAGGGCGGCGGCGGTGACCGGGACACCGATCAGCACGACACGGCGTGCCGGGCGGCGGGACGGCGCAGGGGCGGGTGCAGTGGGCTGGATCTCGCTCATCAGGTGCTCCTCGAGAAGCAGGTGACGGTCGAGCGACAGGTGCGGGTCTCCCGGCGCCGGCAGCAACCGGGCCAGTTCCGCGTGGTCCAGCGACTCCTCACGCCGAGACTTCTTGCGGATCATTCGGACCTCTCCTCGTACGACTCATGTGACCGGGCCGCAGAAGTGCGGCCGCCCTGTACTTGTCCGTTGCGCGGTAGCGGTTCCCTGCGTTTCCTCAGTTCTTCGTCGGCCAGCTTGCTCAGCCGTTTACGGGCGCGGGACAGGCGCGAGCGCACGGTGCCAACCGGGACGCCGAGCACGGCCGCCGTCTCCGCGTAGCTGAGCCCGGACCACACACAGAGTGTGAAGACCTCGCGCTCGCTCCGGCTCAGCTTCTTCAGCACCCGCTGGGCGGCAGCCAGCTGGTCGGCATCGGCTATGCGGCCGACGAGTTCGTCGGCGAAGTCCGGGACCGTTTCCTTGGCCGGCAGGCGCTCCAGGGCCCGCTGGTGGCGGCGCGCAGCGCGGGTGGTGTTGCGCAGCACGTTCACGGCGATGCCCATCAGCCAGGGGCGCGGACTGTCGCCCTCGTCCCGCAGCTTGACGCGCAGCCGCCACGCCTCCAAGAAGGTCAGCGAGACGATGTCCTCGGCGACGGTCCAGTCCCCGGTCACGCGCACCGCGTGCCGGTGGACCAGTCGGGCGTGGTCACGGAAGAGCTCGCGGAACGCCTCGGGGTCGCCTGCCCGTATCCGGGTGTGCAATGAGTAGTCCACGTCCAGCATTGTCCGCGCGGCCGGGCAGGTTCCCGTGGCGTGCGTCACACAGTCAGGAGACATGGGGCTCCGCGGCCAGCGGTCTGCTCCATTACGGGAGACTCCAGAGCCGCTGCAGTACAGCAGCGAAGTACAGCAACCAGCGCGACCGCATCCGACCGGCATCGGCCCAAGTCACCCCGGCTGAGCAGTCGAGCAGACCTCAGCGACCGCCCAGCCGATAGTTCGGGACGAAGAGGTCGTGGGTTCAAATCCCGCCACCCCGACAGCTGAAACACCAGGTCAGGGCTGGTTTTCCATCACGGGGAACCGGCTCTGACTCGTTCCTCGGCCTCTGGGGAGTGAACGGGGAGTGGATCAAGGCGCTTCTGCCGCGCACGCGCGGCCCGTCGGCAGGGCCGCCGCTCCTGCCTTCGCCCCACGGCAACCCGACCGTCGACCGCACGCCGAAACGGCGAAGGGTTGACGGTTGAGGAGGCCCGATGTGGCTGGAGCGGTCGGTTCCACGGCTTTACGCAGCCACCATGGGGCGAGCCTCGAAGATCATGGCCCCGATCGGGCAATTGCGGGCAGGCGAAGAGCCAGCCCGATTCGCGGGTCAGCGTAAGGGGCCATGATCTCTCGCCCCATGGCCGCTCCCGCCCAAAGCCGCTCCACCGACCTCAGAGCCTCAGGCGTTCTCACCGTGGGCACCCTCCTTGACCTGGTACCCGGTAGCGCGCGGCAACTCCTGAAGCTTAAGTGATCACGTCAAGTAGTAGACGACCTCGGGGAGTTGACGGTGAACACTGCGGTGCGGGGTACGGCGCTCGCGTTGCTGCTCGTGGCGGCGCTGACCGCGTGCGGAGGAGGAAGCGGGAGTAATGGGACCGCGGGCCGCGAGAACGGCGACTCCTTGGAGGGGCATGAGGACAATGCCCCGGTTGTGCCGACCGCGTAGCAGGTGCGTACGGTGCTCCCCAGCTCCGCCAGTCGCCCCGAGGGTTGGGGGCGGTTCAAGGACCAAAGTTGAGGTCGGCGAAGAAGCGGCAAAAACCTGCGGCAACGAGACCGGGACAGCGTGCAGTGGGCTGACAGCCACGGACAAAGAGACCGTAGAGGGACCGCAGACTGTGGAGGGGCTGAAGCACGGCTGGGACCGAGAGTCGGGGTACATCAAGGTCTTCTCCTTCGACAACGCCAGCGTGGCAATGAAGAGCGCGGTGGCCATCGAGCACGAGGACGCCACCAAGTACGGCGATAAGCAAGATTCGGAGACCTCGCCGCAAAGATCTCCGCGGGTGCAGAGGAGACCAAGGTCTTCTCCGACGCCTTGGGTGACGACTACACCGCCACGGTGGTGATGCGTATCGGCACAGTCGTTGTGAAGCTGTGGGGTATGGACCTGAAGAAGCCGGACATCATGGCGGTCCTGGCCAAGCTTCAGATCGACCGGATCAAGAAAGTCGCGGAGGGGAAGAACCCGGACGCATGACCCGGGCCTGCGGCCACTCCCGAGCTCGCAGCAACCGGTTTGACCATCACCGACCGGTCCAGACGGAACCGCAGATCAGAATGCGGCCGTGCCCTTCCCGTGCCCGTTCGGACGGGAAACAGCGGGGAACAGCAGTAGCCGACAGGCACCGCTCATGAGAACGGCCCTGACCGAATTACCTGGTCAGGGGCCGTTCACCTGCGGTGGGTGTGGGATTTGAATCCACGGTGACATCGCTGCCACGACGGTTTTCAAGATCGTTCACGGCTTGACTCGCCTTGCGACCCCGCCCATCCCGTGAGAATCCGCGACGGCGTCTTCCAGGTGGCCCTCTTGTTGCGCTTGGTCGGCCGTGGCCGCCGTTGCTGGCCCGCTCCTCAGCCCAAGCCGAATCGGCGACATCACCCGCGCCGCCCTTGTCCTCAACAGACACTGGAAGTGATCTTCACTGAGAAGACGTCACTGACTGGCCCGTTCTTCCTAGGGCTCGGCGGACGAGCCGGCTAACGCGCCACGCGGTAGCGGAGGTAGACGACTCTCGAGCTGAAGGTGCGGGTCTCGACGAGTTCGAGATCCACCCGGCGCTCGCGTTGGGGAAAGAACGGGATGCCGCCGCCAACCAGCACCGGGTAGACCATGGCCCGGTACTCGTCGATCAGACCCAATGCGGCCGCCTCGGCGGCGAGGGTCGCGCCGCCGATCGCGATGTCCCCCTCCCCCGGCTCGGCTCGCAACCGCTCGATCTCCTCCGCCAGGCCGCCGGAGGCCAGGCGGGCATTGCCCTGCACCGCCGACAGCGTGGTGGAGAACACCACCTTCGGGAGCGGCTTCCAGAGCGCGGCCCACTCGAGCATGGAGTCGTCGAGCGATGGATCCTGGTCGGCGGTCTCCCAGTACAGCATCGTCTCGTACAGCCGTCGTCCCAACAGGTGGACGCCGACCTGTCGAATCTCGTCGATCCAGAAGCGAAAGACCTCCTCCTCGGGCGCCGTCCAGTCGAAGTCGCCGTCCGGCCCGACGATGTAGCCGTCAAGTGAGACGCTCATCGAACAGGTCACGCTGCGCATCAGAAGTCCTCCTCGGTAACGGGTTCGACAGTACGACCGCCGGACGCCGCAGGACTCATCGCGGCTCGCGGGATCCCCTGGGCCGAGTCACCTCACGAGATCATTTCGTTGAGAAAACCTCAGCGACTGGCCCGGGTGGCGTGTCGGATACATGGGCGCGCCACCCGTCGGCACCGGGCCTCTGTGCCCGTACTGCACCAGTGCCGAGCACAGCCAGTCAGTTACACATCTACTCGGCCGATTCAGGTCATCGGCCGGGCTGCTGATGGATCAGATTGATCGACTACGTTCGCCTCATCAAGACCATAGTGGTAGTCGATGAAGTAGATGTCCTGGTACTCATCGTGGTATTGGATCACCTCCTCCTGCTTCAAGCAGGTGATCGCGGCCAGAACGTCGGCTTGGCCCAGTGCGTACATTTCCCGTATCCGGGTTACCTCAGGGAGCAGGGATCCCCGCTCGAACAGCCCGCTCAGGACCCCCTGACGCACGTCCATGATCAGCTGTTCAGGCGACGGTGCGCCGCTCGTCGGGCGATGGCCGGGCAGCGAGATCGTTTCCACCCACGGGGGCCTCGGACGTTTCTGCTCGGTCATGGTTGTGGCCTTTCGTCGACGCTCCCGACTGTGGCGCGGGCAAGCAGCTCGCTGACCGACGTCGTCGCGGGAACTTTGATCTTCAATGCGCGCGAGTTTCCGAACAAGGCTTCCTCACTGCCCACCAGGTTGCCCGTTCGCGGGTCGAAGAGCACCGACTGGCGCGAAGTGCTTCCCTTCCAGGTTTCCTCCTCGGTTACCGCAACAACCTTGTGCCCCTGCCACGTTGTCGTCGTGGAGACGCGCACTCCCCGGGCATCGGCAAGCACGCGCAAGGCTGCAGCCCTGAATGCCGGGTCAACAGGCCCCGACCTGCCTGCGTAGCGCAGCATGGCCGCGACGCCCTGGACAAGCAGGCCGGACTCCCAGTTCACCTCGCCGAGTTGCCGCCTGAGTTCGCTCGGTTTCGTGGAAAACGGTTCGACAGCCTTCAAAGCGTCACTCTCCGAGGCGGGGAACCTGCCCGGCCCGTACATGGTGTCTTCGATCTTCTTCCCGGCGATGAGCTGGGCGTTTCGGGCGTCCGTCTCCTGCGCCGGGTTCGGGAAGGTGGGCTCCCCGTACACGCTGCGCCTGCGGCCTGAACCGTTGCCCGTGACCCGCGACTCGGTCACAACGGGAACCGCAGCACTCGCCACTCCGCCTGGCATGTCGCCGGCGGTATTCAGCGACCATCCCCAGAGCCTGGAGTATTCGCGGCCACCGGACTGGCTGCCCTCCTTGCCTGATCTCACCCGGCATGGGCTTCGAGCAGCACTATCGGGTGAGCCGGGGATCCAGCGTCGCTTCGATGCATAGGGGATGGGCGTAAGCGGGAAACATTACTGCCACATCCTTTCTTGTATGGGGATGAGAAATGTGTCCCGTAAATCGCATCACCAAGGCTGTTCCGGACGATGCGGGCGGGCCACTTGCTCTGCATGAGCCGTATCGCAATTAAGCCCCGGCAATCGAATCGCGTCATGCCCCTGGATTGCGTGGCAGGAGAACACGTGACTTGACGGATGGCAGCGGACCCGATAGGCGGGGCGTGGTCACCCGGCCGAGATCCGGCCAGGGCTCCCGGCGAGTCCCGTGAACGTCCCGCCCGAAGCCGCTACACCGACCTTCGTGCTTCAGCATCCGTAGACGTGGCCACGTATCAGCGGGTCATGCTTCAGGATGAAGTCCGCGACCCGCCAGAACTCGCTCAGCCGCCGATGCTTCAGGGCGGCCCAACGGTCGAGCTCAGGCCCGAAGAGCGGCCCATCGGGATGAACTGGGCCAGCAGTCTCCAGCGTGGGTGCGGCTTCGGTCTGGCCAATCATCGATGTCAAGCTACGACATTCCGTGGCATGACGCGAGGATCTCCGGTCGGTTTCCTTGGATATGAAATTCATCAGAATTTCATGAGGCTCAGGACTGCGCCATTCGGCACCGGTGTTCTGATGCAGGCCAGAAATTTCCATGGCTGGACTCGCGCCAGCCGTGGGAATTTTAGGACAGCAAGTGGGACAGGAGATTAAAAATGCAGATCATTGCAATCATTGCCGCCGCTGTCACCGCGGCATCTACCAGCATCGCCTACATGCGGTATGCCTCGGCAGGCAGCCAAGAGCAACCCATGCCCTTGGTCTTCCGCAGGCTCACATATGTTCCGCTCTGGGCCGACCTGGTCTGCTGCCTGGCCTGGATCGCAAGCGCGCTTCTGCTCGGATTCACGCTGCCGCTCTGGGTGGGCCTGGCCGTCTACTGCGCAGCAGCACTACTCCCCTGGGAACTGATGCGCCGTCGCCACAATCACCGAGTCGGAAAGTTCCCCACGTCGGTCAGTGATTCCAACGCCCTATAGAATCCCAACCGCTTTAAGCACCTGTGCCCTGACATCCGCACCTGACGGTGAGGATGTCGGTGGTGCCGCCCTGGGGGCCTGACTCTCCGTCTGACCGACGCCGTCCGGCTGTCCGGCTGCTCAACTGGCTGCGCTCGCACGGCGAGGTCACCGCCGTCGGCGTCGAGGGCACCGGCGCCTACGGCTCGCAACTCACCCACGTCCTGCGAACAAACGGCCCGCGTCCGCGTCGGCCACTGTCCGCCCGCCGCATCGGCGACGGCGATCACGCGCGGCCAGGTGCTGTGTCAGGCACGCCCGATCGAACTCCTCAAGCGGGTGTCGTGGGTTCGAATCCTGCCGGGCACACCACGGAGGACCTCTTGGGAGGCTGATCCTCTCGAATCCGCCCTTTCTTACCAGCCTGATCCTCAAGACCTAGAGGACCGGCAGGGCCTCCCCGCGGCAGGGTGCGCGGGGCTGGTCCAGCCAGAAGACATAGCTGCGCAGATACTCCTCCAGGCCGTCGTCGATGTAGGCCACGAAGTCCAGGTGGCCTTGGGCGGCGTCGTGATAGTGCCCGTGGAACTCGGCCGACCCGTTGCTGCCCCAGCCGGGGTGGGTGCCGGCGCCCCAGTCGGCCGCGATGGTCAGGGCCCACTCGCGAACCCGGCCTCGGTCGAGCCACCATGCGCGGACGGTGGCAGGGGTCCAGTGGTCGTCGCCGTCCCAGCCGTATCCGCTGTACAGCTCCAGGCAGGCAGCCGAGACCACGGCCTCGGTCTCCGACTCGTTCACAGGCTGGCGGTAGACGAACTCCGTCCCGAAGCCGCCTCCGAAGTCGTCGTCGTAGGCAATGTGGTGCGGCGCATCCAGCCGGCCGATGGCCATGGAGTCGGTGGCCGCACCGTAGAACGGGCCCGGGACATTGCGCCAATTCCGTTCCGCCCAGATGCCTGAGAAGACTTCCCTCGTCGGCTCCGCGGCGGTGACGACCCGCCGGGCCGTGGGCAGCGGGTCCCAGTAACCGTGCAAGACGACCCCTCCTCGGGCGAGAACTCTGGACGAGATCATCCTCGGCCCGGCCGACGAGCCCCACGGCGGGGAGACGATCCGAATGGGACCAGCGGTCCTATCGAGACGTCGGCCCGCATCACAACCGCGCCAGATGGGGCGGGGACTCACAGGGAACTGCGGGTACCGGCGGGGGCACAGCCAGCAGATGGCGAAGTCGGCGTCCCGCAGATCAGGCCCGCTGGCTCACCCCACCTCGTTGCTGAAGCGGTGCTCACAACGGCGTCCGTACGTCGACAGAGGACAGCTGCGGTGCGTGTCCAACTGCGTGACAACGCCGACGCACACCAGCAGACAACCGCGCACACTACGGACCAGCAAGCAGGCAGGTGGCGCCTACCGGCGCCCCAGGGGGAGTGAGCCCCTCGGCGATCGGCAGCCGGCACGCATCCGCCCGCCCATGGGCACCCCTCCCCCCGCGCCGGAGCACCGAGTCGGCGGAGCGGGTCGGCTTCTCGCCGCCCGCGATCGCCTGTCAGTTGCCGAGTTGCCGCCGAAGTCGGGGCTGCCGGCGGTGGAGACGCCGACCTCGGCGGGGTCGATGACGATGTCCCCACAGGTGTCGCCGTTGACATCGCCGATGGCGGAAGTGACGCCGCCCTGGAGTTTGACGGCGGAGGAGACCCGCAGACCGGTGGCGGAGCCGGGGATGAAGCAGGTCGGGCTTGCCGACCGGTGGCGGGCCCCCACGGGCGGTGGAAGGATCGGAAAGATCCCTGTACGTACACGTTCTCGAGGAGCGGCATGGACGACGAGGGCACCGAGGATGTGACGGAAACCGACCGCGACGACGTGGATGACGACGATGACTACGTCGAAGAGGAACCCGTCGGTGCGGAGCTTACGGAGCCGGACGTGCTCCTGGACGTCCCGCTGCTGAAGGTGGACGAGATCACCCTTGACGTCGAGGACCTGCGTGCGAGGGTGTCCCTCCAGGCGGAGGTGCTGGACCTGCTCCGGCTGAACGTGGGGGCCGACGTGGAGCTGGGCTCCGTCCACCTCGACATCAAGGGCGTGGAGGCGCAGGCGCTGCTGAAGGTGCGTCTGGACAACGTGGTGGAGGTCATCGGCAGGGTACTGACGACGATCGACCGCAACCCGGACATCCTCAGGGACGTGACCTCGGGCGTCGGGACCGCCGTACGTGAGGTGGGGACCGGGGCGGGTCGTACGCTCGACGAGGTCGGGCGTGGTGCCGGCAGGGCGGTGGAGGACGTGGGACGCGGCGCCGGAACCGCCGTCGAGGACGTAGGACGCGGGGCCGGAACCGCCGTCGAGGACGTAGGACGCGGGGCCGGAACCGCCGTCGAGGACGTAGGACGCGGGGCCGGAACCGCCGTCGAGCGCCTGAGTGACGACGCGGGCGGAGCGGTCGCCGGGCTCGCGGAGCGGACCGGGGACACCGCGGAGGGAGCCACCGCGCGGGTCGGCGAGACGCTGCCGGACGCGGGAGAGGTCGTGTCCGACGTCCCGAAGGCCGCGAGCGGCGGCGCACCGCACCCCGAGAAGGCGGGGGGCGCGACCGGCCGCGCGGGGCGGAAGCCCGTGCGCGAAGCGCTTGCTCGTAAGCGACGGGCCGCCGAAGGGGGCGACGGGCCGGCGCGACGGACCACTGAGGCGCCTCGTCGCAAGGTGAGGCGGGTGCGGGAACAGGAGGCGAAGGACGAGGACCGGCCTCCGTGAAGGCCCGATCGCCGTTACGCGGACATCGACGTCACCGCCACCGTGGCAGCCGACCGGCTCAGTTTTCGCGAAGGGCCGAGGACGGACGTCCGTTTCAGCGGGAGCCCCGGCACGCGCTCGGCCACGGTGAGCACGAGGACGCACCTGCCCGACCCCGTCAACGTCGGTGTGGAGTACCGGAACGTGCAGGTCCGGTACCGGCTGTCGAACACACTCGGCGTGGAGGGCCCACCTGCGGACCTGGCAGGATCCGGCGACACCTGAACGCAACATGGCCGTGCCGGCCGGCCCGATCGTGGCAAAGGGTGGGGGGTACCGGTAGGCGGTCCCCTGTCCGGCATTCGGCCCATCACAGCGTCCGGGTTCCGGCTCCGGCTCAAGCTCAAGCTCAAGCCGTGATACCCGGTCATCCGCAGGTGTCCCCTACGGGGTGCACGCGGCCCAACAGATCGGTCAGGACTGCCTGCTCGATCGGGGCCCAACGATCTCGTGCACGACGAGATCCACGCCCTTGCCGGACCTCCATGCGCTACTCCCCCGGTCCGCCGCCGGCGGCGGCCTGTTCCAGGGCGGTCCGGCAGCGCGCCACCTCGTCCGCCACGTGGTCCATGAACCAGCACACGATCTCGTACGGCACCGCGCGTCCGTCAGGGCTGTGGACATGGACTTCCGGCTCCCGTGACGGGTCCTCATCCGGCACCAGCGCCGCCATGAAGTCCTGTCCGGGAATCCGCGCGTCCGCGCCCCACTCGGGCACGGGCACCATCTCGCTCAGCTCCACGCGCCACGCGTCGTCCGGCAAGGCGTAGGTGAACTGGACGGCGTACCACCGGCCGCCGTGCTCTCGCTCCTCGAACGGCATGGGCTCAGGCTGCCACGGGGGTCGAACCCGCGTCGCGCCGATATCACGCAACTCCCCGCCGGACCACGGTTGATGACCGGCGCGTATCGGGCCCTGGCATCGAGCTCCGGGAGGAACGGCCCCGCAGTCTTCGACCGGTGACGCCCGGCCGCCGCGACTTCACAGAGGGCGCAAATCAGACACCGAAGAGCAAACTGTGCTAGTTTGGCTCAAGTTGCAGTTTTGGTACCCATGAACTCGGTGTGCACCTGACGGTATGTGACGTCGGGTGCATTTTTGTTTGCGATTCTTTCGAATGGGGTCATTGCGGCGACCGGAAATCCGCGCCGTGCGGAATTTCATTACTGCCCCGTTTGAGGAGATCGACATGGCATCAGGCACCGTGAAGTGGTTCAACGCCGAAAAGGGATTCGGATTCATCGAGCAGGACGGCGGCGGCGCCGATGTCTTCGCCCACTACTCGAACATCGCCGCCCAGGGCTTCCGCGAGCTGCGGGAAGGCCAGAAGGTGACCTTCGACGTCACGCAGGGCCCGAAGGGTCCGCAGGCCGAGAACATCGTCCCGGCCTGACGCGTCCCGCGCCGCGCAGCAGCGCCCGGGTCAGGGCCCGCACCTCGGGGAGGTGCGGGCCCTGACCCGTATGCCGCATGAATGCATTGGACGGCGAAGCAGCTGACGCCGGGCACCACAAGGCCAGGAGTAGCCTGGTCCTGCCGAGAGCATTTCGCACAGCGCAGCCACGGCGGTGTCGTTCCCGGCGAGTGACTACACGGGCATCGGACAGGCCCGGGACGGAACCACGTCATGACGGCGGGCAGTGCACAGAGGTCGAGCAGAAGGACCCAGTCGCTCCGACTGCTGTCGGCAGGGGGGTGAACGTCATGGTCACCTTCATCACCGTATTCGTGATCCTGGCAATGATCATGCTGGGAATGTTCGTCATCAATGCCCTCGACCGACGTAGGCCGGACGGTGCACCCGCACACCGCAGGCGCCTGCCGCGGTCGCGTACGACGCGCCGCGCCGACGGCCCCGGGCGGTGGAACATGTGACTGTCATCGGCCGGCGCTCACCGGCATCACCGACAAGGACGCCGCGCACACAGCCCGGCGCCGAACAGCCTGCGGCCGATGTCGCCGAGGTCCGCATCATCGCGTCTTCCCCGGAGGGAGCACGCCGGGTCGCCGAAGCGATCCGAGCGGCCTTCGCCACCAGCGAGCAGCGCAGCTACCCGACCGGACGCGACGGCGAAGGAACCAGGCTTCATCTCACTGTGGACACCTCGCTCGGTCCGACACCGCCAGGGCCCCGCTGGATCCACCGGGTGACGGACCAGCCGCACGAAGGCGAGGTGTGACCGCGCGGGTGAACCGCCGGGCGATCAGGACGCCATGCGTGGGCGGGCGGCTCCGGGTTCGCCCCGCCCAAGCGACATGGCTTGGGTATGCACAGCGGTACGCGCAGGGCTTTTTGCGTGATCATCCCTGCTGTTGCCCGTGGATGGGTCGCGGCGTGTGATGGAACGTGTGCACTGTCGCGGAGGGTGCCTTGTCGAAGGTGGAACGCGAGCAGGCGGAGCTGGACGACGCTGTTGAGCAGGCCATGGTCCGGCTGCGGGCGATGGAGCCGGCCGCTCAGCAGATCGGCACCACCCTCGACGAGCGCACCACGTGCGAGGAGCTCGTCCGATTTGTGTACCCGGCGATGTGCGATGCCGCCGCTGTGGATCTGATCGGCGAGGGCGCCGCGGCGGCAGACGCGGCGCCCCCTGCGGCGCCGGTGCGTGCGGCGACCGCCGGCCGCGGGGAGCTATTGGACGCGCTGTGCGCCGAGAATTCCCGGCGGCGGAGTTCGGGCCGCGCCGGATCCGCCTCCGTACGGGCTCCGGACCGGGCGCGACCGGTCACCGCCGTGACGGTCGAGGCCGGTCGGCATGTGCTGGGTGCCGTATCCGTTCCGCTGCTGACCCATGACCGTGTGCACGGTGTGCTCGTCGTGGTCCGGGAGGGCAGGGGGTTCAGCGATCACGAGGCGGCCACCGTGCACTTCGCGGCACGGCTGGCCGCCGTTCACATCGGGCACGCCAGGCAGCATGCCGCCGTCCGGCGCACCGCACTCAAGCTGCAGCGCGCGCTGCTGGCCGAGCCGGGGCGGCCGCACGCCAACCTGGAGGTGGCCACGCGCTATCTGCCCTGCGGCAACAGCACCCTGGTCGGTGGTGACTGGTTCGAAGTGGTACGGCTGCACTTCGGGCGGACTCTCCTCGTCATGGGCGACGTCATGGGCCACGGTCTCGACGCCGCCGTCGACATGAACGCCTACCGTTCCGCGCTGCGGTATGTGGCCTCGACCGATCTGCAGCCCCACCGGGTCCTGCGTCAGCTGGATGCCACGGTGTCGGAGGAGGGCGATCGCCGGCCGGCGGCGTGTCTTCTCGCACGGGTCGATCCGTCGCGCCGCATCGCGGCATTCGCGAGCGCGGGTCATCTGCCTGCCGCGGTCTTCGCCGCGGACGGCACCGCCGCCATCCTGCATGTGCCCGTGGGGCCGCCGCTGGGCACCGGGCTCGGCGGCTACGAACTGTCCACCCGGACCGTCACACCCGACGAGACGCTGCTGCTGTTCACCGACGGTCTGGTGGAACGGCGTGGTGAGGACATCGATGTCTCCCTGGCCCGGCTCGCCGGACTTCGGCTGCCTCCCGGAGCCGGGGTGGAGGACATGCTCGGCGAGGTGCTGGCCCGTCTCGGCGCCCAGCACGCCGAGGACGATGTCGCCGTGCTCGCGGCACGTATCCGTCAACGGCACGGCGACCATCCGGCCGGGCCTGGCGACTGACCGCCGCGGCCCGGGAGCTGCTCTCTCACGGCATCCCCGCCCCCGGCGTGCTTGCCGGAGCTCCCGAGACCTTTCTGGCACGATGCACGGACTCAGTTTCGGCGGCGTACTGATCGAGGAGCGAACAGAGACATGGCCGGACAGTTCGAGGCGACAGTCGACATCGACAGGCCCATCGAGGAGGTCTTCGCCTTCCTCGCCGACGGCCGCAACGACCCCAGGTTCAGCCCGCGGGTCCTGGAGATCGCACGGGTGACCGACGGCCCGACCGCGGTCGGCACGGTCTACCGGAGCAAGGTCAAGGACGCCGGTATGACGACCGCGCGTGAGTTCCGCATCAGCGCGTTCGAGCCGCCCCGGATGATGCGCTGGAACGAGACCTCGAAGAACCTCGTGACCGCGACGGAGGGCGGCTACGACCTCGAGCCCCTCCCCGACGGCGGCACCCGGGTCCGCATCTTCAACGTGCTCGAGGGTCACGGGTTCGGCCGGCTCCTCGTCGGGCTCGCGTTGATGGCCGCCCGCAAGGACGCGGACGCCTTCGGCCGACGTATCAAGGCGGCGGTCGAGGCCTCCTGAGCCGTCACGCCTTCCGGCCTTCAGGACGGCGTGACGGGCCGTACGGTCCGGGGTTCCACATCGGCGGGCTCCTCCGTACGGCCCGGCACTCATCCCCTGGCCGGACGGCCCCGACGCCTCACGCCGAGGCCGCGGGGTGCGGGGGGTGGTACGAGGCGAGCGCCCAGATGATGAAGACGTCGATCGCCATCACGACCACGGACCAGATCGGCGCGTACGGCAGAAACAGGAACTGGGCGATGAGGCTCAGCGAGGCCAGCACGATGCCTGCCACCCGCGCCCAGGACGCGTTGCGCAGCAGACCCCCACCGACCACGGCGACGAGGACTCCGAGGATGATGTGAAGCCAGCCCCAGCCGGTGAGGTCCAGCTTGTACACGTAGTCGCCGATGCGGGTGTACACGTCGTCCTCGGCGATCGCGGCGATGCCCTGGAGGACGGCCAGCACGCCGCTGCAGAGCATCAGAACGCCGGCGAAGACGACTCCGCCGCTCACCCAGCCGCTGGTGCCGTCGGTTACGGGCGGGCGTGATGCGTGTCCCGTGGGGCCGCCCGCAACCGACGGGCTGCCCCAGGTCTTCGGTTCCTGACTGCTCATCTCAGGCCACCTCTTCTCCGCCGGCACACGGTCGGCGCTCGGCACTGTGTGGTTCCGACACTCCGGCCGTCGTCGGCCCGTCACCAGGCGACGTAGGCCGTTCGGGTGACGAGGGGCGGGAAACCGGCGGGGTTCGCGCGTGCGCTCGCCGGGCTGGCCGTTGACTTACGGCGGCCGCTGAGAGGAGCTCCGCATGCCCGGTACGCCCGCCCCGGCGCCAGGGGCAGCCCGGGACGAAGCCGGAACGCCGACGCTGCGCCGGATGCTGCACAGTCCCGGCTACGTGCGCCTGCTCGTGCTGAGTGCCCTGCTCGGCGTCCCCATCGCCCTGGCGGCCTTCTTCTTCGTGAGCCTGCAGCACACACTGCAGCACTGGGTGTGGCACACCCTGCCGGAGGATTTCGGGCACGACCGTGCGCCGTGGTGGTGGCCGCTGCCCGCCCTGCTGTTGGCGGGGCTGATTCTCGCGCCCGTCATCACCCGGCTGCCGGGCGCCGGCGGGCACCTTCCGGTGCTCGGGCTCGGCGGCGGGCCTCTCGGCCCGAAGGCGCTGCCCGGCGTCGTGCTCGCGGCGCTCGCTACGCTGCCGCTGGGGGTGGTCCTCGGTCCCGAGGCGCCGCTGATGGCTGTGGGCAGCGGGCTCGCCCTGCTCGCCCTGCGGTCGGCGAAGCGGGCAGCCGAGCCCACAGGGGCGATGATCCTGGCCACGGCAGGGTCGACCACCGCCATTTCGACGATCCTGGGCGGCCCGGTCGTCGCCGCCCTGCTGATCATCGAGTCCGCCGGTCTGACCGGACCACCGCTGGTCACCTTGCTGCTGCCCTGTCTGATCGCCAGCGGGATCGGGGCGCTGGTCTTCACCGGCTTCGGCCACTGGACGGGGCTGTCCATCGGCGCTCTCAGGCTGCCCGAGGTACCGCCGGACGTCGATCCGGACGCGGGCGACTTCCTGTGGGGGATCCCGCTGGCGGTACTGGTCGCGGTGATGGTCACCGCGGGCCGGCGGTTCGGGCATCTCACCGCCGCATGGACGGGCAGGCAGACCGCCGTACGCACCGTCGTCTGCGCTCTCGCGGTCGGCGTGTGCATCACCGCCTACGCCCTGCTCACCGGACGCTCCCCCGAGGAGGCGGCGCTGTCCGGGCAGGCCACGATCGCTGCCCTCGCCGCACATCCGCAGGCCTGGTCCGTCGCCGCCCTGGTCGCCCTCGTCGCCTGCAAGGGGCTGGCCTGGGGGATCAGTCTGGGCTCCCTGCGCGGTGGGCCGATCTTCCCCTCCATCCTGCTCGGCGGCGCGGCCGGCGTGGCCTGCTCGGGGCTGCCCGGATTCGGGGTCACCCCCGCGTTCGCCGTGGGCGCGGCAACCGCGACGGCCGCGATCACCGGGCTCCCGGTCAGCAGCGCGGTCCTGACGACGCTGCTGATGGGCACGGACGCACACAACCAGATGCCGCTGATCGTTGTCGGCGTCGTCGTCGCGGTGATCGTCAGGGAACTGGCTGCGCGCCCGGAACCCGCCACCGGTACAGCAACCACCCCGTAGTCACCGAGAGCGGCATGCGGGCATCCGTGCGCCGTTCGGGGGCCCCAAGTGGCGCGGCAATGCCGAGGCGGACGATCGTAGGAGGGCCAGCAGCGGCGGCACAGCACGGCACCCCGGCGGGAGGCACAGGTGGCGGACCGCACTTCCGGCTCCGGGACGCTACAGCGCTGGGCACTGGGGCTCGGCCTCGTGGCAGCCATGAACGCGGCGTACTTCCTGCTCCCGCTCGACGGGTTCGGGCCGGATCGCCCCGCGCTCAGCTGGACGGTTTTCGTGCTGGCGCTCGCAGCCGTCGCCGCCATGCTGCTCAAAGAGATCAGGGACGTGCTGCTCGAACGCCCCGACACGCGTCCGGGCCTGGTCATCCCGGTGCTGATGTGCCTGACCGTGATGGTGTTCGCAAGCGGTTACAACGCCCTCGCGACCCGTCCGGGCGAGTTCATCGGGCTGGAGACCCGTGTCGATGCCCTGTACTTCACCGTCACCACGCTGGCGACCGTCGGCTACGGGGACATCACACCGCAGAGCCAGACCGCGCGTCTGGTGACGGTCCTCCAGATCGTCTATTCCTTTGTCTTTCTCACCGCCGCCGGCACCGCGCTGGCCCAGCAGCTGCGCACCCGACTCAGTGAAAGGGCGCGAAGGGACGGCCGTTTCTGACGCCATGGGGAACCAGAGGCGGTGGTCGCTCGTTGGTCCGTCGGGCAAAGGAATCGTCAAATGGCGTGGCCCGCGCCGGATTGCGCAGGGGATTTCCATGGGTGTCAGCCTTTCCAAGGGTGGCAATGTCTCGCTCAGCAAGGAGGCCCCGGGCCTTTCCGCGGTCGTCGTGGGTCTGGGCTGGGATGTGCGGAGCACCACCGGGACCGACTTCGACCTCGACGCCAGCGCGCTGCTGGTGGATGCGAACGGCAAGGTCCTGAGCGACGGCCACTTCGTGTTCTTCAACAACCTCAAGAGCCCCGACGGCTCGGTCGAGCACACCGGTGACAACCTCACGGGTGAGGGCGAGGGCGACGACGAGCAGATCAAGGTCCATCTGGACGGTGTGGCCCCCGAGGTCGACAAGATCGTCTTCCCGGTCTCGATCCACGAGGGCGAGAGCCGCAGCCAGTCGTTCGGCCAGGTGCGCAATGCGTTCATCCGCGTGGTGAACCAGGCGGGCGGGGCCGAGCTGGCCCGTTACGACCTGAGCGAGGATGCCTCCACCGAGACCGCGATGGTCTTCGGCGAGCTGTACCGCAACGGGGCGGAGTGGAAGTTCCGTGCCGTCGGCCAGGGCTACGCCTCCGGGCTGCGCGGCATCGCGCAGGACTTCGGCGTCAACATCTGAGTTCCGTCCGGAGGTTGGGGCCCGATCCGCTGGAGGGTCGGGCCCTGCTCCGGTGCAGTACGGTCGCAATGTGCACAGGTGCGCAGTGCCGAGCAAGGCGGAGGGACAAGATGCCGGCCGACATACCCACTGGTCCCACCCCTCCTGTCGGCCCTGTGCGTCCCACCGGGCCCAGCAGCCCCAGCAGCCAGGACGGTTCTGTCCGTGCCCTGGGGCCCGCCGGCTCCGGCGCTCAGTTGCTGCCCGGACTGGAGCTGCTGTGGGCCGGGCGCGTGCCCGACCACGCCCGGGACGCCGCCGCGCACCGGCAGCTGCTCGACGACGAGGAGTCCGCGCGCCTCGCCGCGTTCCGCCGCCCAGGTGACCGGGACGCTTACGCGGTTGCCCATGTGACCCTGCGTCGGCTGCTCGGACGGCGGCTCGGGCTGGCGCCCGAGGCGGTCACCCTGCTCCGCGAACCGTGCGCGCACTGCGGCGGACCGCATGGACGGCCCCATGTGCCGGACCGGGCCGTGCACTTCTCGCTGTCGCACACCACCGGCATGGTGGTGATCGCGCTGGCGTCCGTCCCCGTCGGCATCGATGTCGAGGCAGTCCCGGACCTTTCCACGGCCACCGAGGTCGCCTCCCAGCTGCACCCCACGGAACGTGCGGAACTGGCCGCGCAATCGCCGACCGGCCATCCGGGCGCGTTCGCCCGGTGCTGGACGCGCAAGGAGGCCCTGCTGAAGGCCATGGGTGTCGGACTCAACGAGGACCTGTCGAGGACCTATGTGGGTGCAGGACCTCAACCTGCGCCGCACGCCGACTGGTTGATCGCCGATTTCCCGACCGAGGCAGGATTCACGGCGGCAGTCGCCGTGCGCCGTACGCAAGCGCCCGGCGGTTAGGCCACGCCCGGGGGTGAGGACCGCTCGTCCGGGACGGTGAACCAGCCGGTCGCCGACCGTTCGGCAGCCGCGTGCCACCAGCCGGGCGGGGAAGGGCCGCCCACCCGCGCGGTCGGCTGGTCCGGGTGGAGCCCGAGCGGGCGCAGGGCGTCGGCACGGACGCGCACGGTGAACCAGCCGTGCCAGCGGCCGTCCGGGCCCGGCCCGCAGGCACGGTCCCACCGGACGTCGGCCGCCGCGAAGGGCATCCAGTCGATGCCGCGGTCCCGCAGTCAAGCACGCAGGGCGGCAAGCGGGTGCGGGCAGCCGCGAACATTCTCGTAGGCGGCGGCGCATATCCACTCGGGTGGGGCCGGCGGGAACGATAGCCCTCGCGCGAGTCGGGGGGCGTGAGAGTACATGGTCAAGAAGTTATCCACAGGCTGAGGATGGCGCGAACGATTTCCGGTTTCATGGGGGCATGAGCAATGCAGCCACCACCTCCGACCCGTCCGACCTGCCCATCGAGCCTGCGGTGCCCGACTGGGAGAAGCGCTTCCGCGCACCGCGCGTCTCGCTGCCCGACTGGGCCGAGGACGCGCCCGACCGCTCCCTCTTCGTCTCGAATGCCACGGGGACATACGAGTTGTACGCCTGGGACCGGGCGACCGGCGCACAGCGCCAGGTGACCGACCGGCCGAACGGCACGACGGACGGCGTGCTCACGCCGGACGGCGAGGCGATCTGGTGGTTCTCGGACACCGATGGGGACGAGTTCGGCATCTGGATGCGCCAGCCGTTCGGCGGCGGCGACGACGAGCCCGCAGCCCCCGGCCTCGATGCCTCCTATCCGGCGGGGCTGGCCATCGGCCGGCACGGCACCTCGGTGATCGGCCGCTCCACCGACGAGGAGGGCACCACGATCCACGTCGTACGGGCGGGTGCGGCGCCGACGGAGATCTACCGGCACCGCGAGTCGGCCGGAGTCGGCGATCTGTCGCACGACGGGACGCTGCTCGCGATCGAGCACACCGAGCACGGCGACGCGATGCACTCCGCGCTGCGCGTGATGCGCCTGGACAGCACGGTGGTGGCCGAGCTGGACGACACCAAGAACGGCACGGTGGAGCTCGGACTCGAGGCCCTCGGCTTCGCGCCGGTCGACGGGGACACCCGGCTGCTCGTCGGGCATCAGCGTCGCGGCCGCTGGGAGCCGATGATCTGGGACGTTGTTTCCGGTCAGGAGACCGACCTGGCGATCGATCTGCCCGGCGACGTGAGCGCCGAGTGGTACCCGGACGGTTCCGGGCTGCTGGTGGCGCACAGCTTCGAGGCGCGCGGTGAGCTGTGGCGTTACGACCTCACGGCGCACGAGCTGACGCGGATCGAGACGCCGAGGGGTTCCATCTCGGGCGCGAGCGCCCGTCCTGGGGGCACCTCCCACGCCGGGGACTGTGCTGGAGGCGCGGTGGAGTATCTCTGGTCGTCCGCGGCCCTGCCGCCGCAGGTGCGCTCGACCGAGGGCGCCGTCGTCCTCGACCCTCCGGGGATGAAGGCTCCGGAGTCGGTCCCGGTCGAGGACGCGTGGGTGGAGGGGCCCGGAGGGCGTATCCACGCGCTGGTGCAGAGGCCGGCCGGGGCGACCGGTCCACTGCCGACCGTCTTCGAGATCCACGGCGGCCCGACCTGGCACGACAGCGACGCGTTCGCCGCCGGACCGGCGGCCTGGCTCGACCACGGGTACGCGGTGGTGCGGGTCAACTACCGCGGCTCGACCGGGTACGGCAGGGAGTGGACGGACGCCCTCAAGCACCGGGTCGGGCTGATCGAGCTGGAGGACATCGCAGCGGTGCGCGAGTGGGCGGTGGCCTCAGGGCTCGCGGACCCGGCCAGGCTGATCCTGGCGGGCGGCTCATGGGGCGGGTATCTGACACTGCTCGGGCTCGGCACCCAGCCCGACGCGTGGGCGCTGGGCCTGGCCGCGGTGCCGGTCGCGGACTACGTCACGGCGTACCACGACGAGATGGAGGCGCTGAAGTCCATGGACCGCACGCTCCTCGGCGGCACCCCCGAGGAGGTCCCCGACCGCTGGGCGGCCTCGTCCCCGCTGACATACGTCGACGCGGTACGCGCCCCGGTCTACATCTCGGCAGGGGTGAACGACCCTCGCTGCCCGATCCGCCAGGTGGAGAACTACGTGGACCGGCTGGCGGCGCGCGGCGCGGTCCACGAGGTGTACCGGTACGACGCCGGGCACGGCTCACTGGTGGTCGAGGAGCGCATCAAGCAGGTGCGGCTGGAGATCGAGTTCGCGGGGAGGCACCTGGGATAGCGCGGCAGGCGGTCGCCGCCGGGGCGGCAGGTGGTTGCCCTGTGGGCCTCACGGCAGGGGTTCCGCGCCCGCGCGGCACGGCCCCTCGCCACCGTGGCGCGGCACGGCCCCTCGCCCCGGTGGCGCGACAGGTACTCCCCGCCCCGGTGGCGCGGCTCCTCGACGGGTGGTGAGGACCACAGTGCGGCGGCCCGGACCCGGGACAGGGCGCAGTGGCCGGGTTCCGTACCGTGGGGGTGTGTACCGCTTCCTGCTGACGCCCCGCTGGTGGGGGATCAATGTCTTCGTCGTGTTGGCGATCCCCTTCTGCATCTTCATGGGGTCGTGGCAGCTCGGCCGGTTCGAGGACCGCGTCGACAGCCACCGCGCCGCGGAGCAGCAGACCGGAGCGCGACAGCGGCAGGCCCTGCCCCTCGACGAGCTGCTGCCCGTCGACAAGGAGACGTCGGGCCGGAAGGCGACGGCCACCGGGCGGTACGGGAAGCAGTTCCTCGTGCCGGAGCGGGAGTTGGACGGCAAGCGCGGCGCGTACGTGCTGACGCTGCTCAGGACCGACGGCGGCCGGACGCTGCCCGTGGTGCGCGGCTGGCTCCCCGAGGGCGGCAGGGTCCCCGCCGCGCCGGCGGGTGAGGTCACGGTGACCGGTGCGCTGCAGGCGTCGGAGACCGTGGGCACCGACGGGGTGCATGCCTCGGGCGGGCTGCCCAGCGGGCAGCTCGGCATGATCAGCGCGGCTGCGCTGGTCAACATGGTGCCGGACAACGTGTACGACGCGTGGATCACGCTCAGCGAGGCGGACGGCGCGCTGACCGCCGTACCGGCGGCCGCACCGCAGAACAGCGGGCTGGATCTGAAGGCGTTCCAGAACCTCGGCTACACCGGGGAGTGGTTCGCGTTCGCCGGCTTTGTGCTCTTCATGTGGTTCCGGCTCGTACGGCGCGACGCCGAGGCGGCAAGGGACCGGCAGCTGGGCCTGGAGCCGGAGACAGTCTGAGCCGCCGGTTGTCCGGACAGCGCCGGACAACGGATGAGGGGGCGGGACCGCAGTCGCGGTCCCGCCCCCTCACGCGCAGCGCATCGTCGCCTCTCACGCGTGGCGCACCATCACAGTCCCGGGAGCAGTCCCGTGCGGTAGATCGTTCCCGCGCAGGCGTTCGGGATCGTGGTCTGGGCGCTCGCCGCACCGCCCTGGGCGGTGTGGATCACCACGACACTGCCGTCCTGTGTCCCGCCGTCCTCCGCGACCAGCTGCGCCGCGGTGTTGTCACCCGTCGTGCCGGTACCGGTACCCGTACCCGAGGAATCTCCGTCCGTGGGCGAGGGATCGGGCGAGGGGTTGGCGGTGGGACAGGTGTCGGACGGCACCCAGGCGAACTTCACCTCGTAGGCCGCGGACGGCTTCATCACCAGAGCGCCGACCTCCTGGGAGGGGTCGGGCAGTCCGCTCGCCGCATCGCCCGTGACATGGTTCGCCATGTTGATCCTGGCCGGATCGGCAGCCCCTGCCGCCTGGAAGTCGACAGTGCCGGTGCCGATCACGCAGTCGGTCGACGAGTTGTTCGCGATACGGAAGGTGCCGTACACCTTGCCCTCGCCGTCCGGCGCGTTCGTCTGCGCCGACACGACCACGAGCCGGGCGGAGTCGCAGACCGGCACGTCCTGGCCGGCGGTGCCCGGAGACTCGGCCGCGCCCGATGCACCGTCCGCGGCGCCGGTGGGCTGCTCGCCCGGCTCTGCGGTCTTGTCGCCCTTGTTCTGCTCGTCGCCCTGGTTGCCGGCGGAAGGCCCGTCGGTTCCCTTGCCGCCGCCCGCGACGCCCGGAGCCTCGCCGGTGCCGCCCTGTGCCTGCTCGCCGTGTCCGGCGTTGACGGGGTTGGCGCTGTCGCTGCCGCCGGTGCCCGCCACATGGACGAAGGCGGGCACCGCCGTGCCGATCAGCAGTGCCGCGGCCGCCATGCCGACGAGCGCCTGCCGTTTGCGGGCGCGCCGTGCGGGGACCGCTCTGCGCAGGTGGTCGAGCGCACCGTTGGACGGCTCGAGGTCATCGACGACGCCGTGCAGCATCCTGCGCAGGGCCGCTTCCTCCCCGCCCAGGCCGTCACCCGGGTCGTCCGGGCCATCGAAGCCCGCGCCGTCGCCCGTCCCATCCGCTCCCGCGTCACCGGGTTCGGGTGCGCCCCGGCCGCCACTCAGCTCTTTGTCCGGCCCGTTGTTCACAATCTCGTTCCCAGTCCGGTCGTCAAACGGCCCGTCCGGCCCGTACTGCTCAAACCTGTTCCTGTGCCCGCTCATGCCGTGGCCTCCATGGCGACGCGCAGCGCCGCGATGCCCCGTGAGCCGTACGCCTTCACCGAGCCCAGCGATATGCCCAGGGTCTCGGCGACCTGTGCCTCGGTCATGTCGGCGAAGTACCGCAGGACCAGCACCTCACGCTGGCGTCGCTGCAGCCCGCGCATCGCCTTGATCAGCGCGTCCCGCTCCAGCTGGTCGTACGCACCCTCCTCCGCGCTCGCCATGTCCGGCATCGGCTTGGAGAGCAGCTTCAGCCCGAGGATGCGGCGGCGCAGCGCGGAGCGGGAGAGGTTGACCACGGTCTGCCGCAGGTAGGCAAGGGTCTTCTCCGGTTCACGCACCCGCTTGCGGGCGGAGTGGACGCGGATGAAGGCCTCTTGGACCACGTCCTCACATGACGCGGTGTCATCCAGGAGCAGGGCCGCGAGGCCCAGCAGCGACCGGTAGTGGGCGCGGTAGGTCTCGGTGAGGTGGTCGACGGTGGTGCCTGCGGTCATGGCGTCGTCAGCACCCTGTCGCTGGGCGGGGACGCCGGTGGTGCGCGGAGCGGGCATGGGTGCGATCACCGGCATGCCGCCGGGCGGGCGCATCTTGCGGACCGGACGCATGGAAACGCCGCGGACCGGAGCTGCCCTTGCAATGTCGAGTACCTCTGCCACGCCTGTTGGACACGCTTCCCCCCGTCAGGGTTGTACGCGTACGCCACCGCTTTTGACGGTGAACGGTTCGCCCTCATGCGCACTTTTCTTCCCTAATGCCCCATTTGTCGCGACACCGCATCGAGGCGACCGCAAAGACGCTCCCCGCCCAACTACCGGTTGCAGCAAGGGGAAAGCGAATAGTCGAACATCCTGACGTCCCAGTTCAAGTGGTACAGACCTTGAACTTGATCACAGGGTGTCCATAGATCCTACAAAGTTCGGATCCTGCGCGGGCATGAGCCCTCGCCACGCCGGTGCACTCGGCGCCCTGCCGGGCGGTTCACCCTGCCGCTTGTTCGGCGGCCACCGCCTCCGCGATCTGAACCGAGTTCAGCGCGGATCCCTTGCGCAGGTTGTCCCCGCAGACGAAGAGCTCCAGCGCGCACGCGTCGTCCGGCGACCGCCGCACCCGCCCCACCCAGGTCGGATCGGTCCCCACCACATCGGCCGGCGTAGGGAAGTCGCCCGCCTCCGGGTCGTCGTAGAGCACCACCGCCGGCGAGGTCGCCAGGATCTCGTGCGCCCGCCCCACCGTGACCTCGGCCTCGAAGCGCGCATGCACCGACAGCGAGTGGGTCGTGATCACGGGCACGCGGACGCAGGTCGCGGTCACCCGCAGCCCGGGCAGCCCGAGGATCTTGCGGGTCTCCGCCCGAAGCCCCAGCTCCTCGGAGGACCAGCCGCCCTCCTGGTGCGTCCCGGACCACGGCACCACATTGAGCGCGAGCGGCGCCGGCAGCGGCCCGATGTCGTCGTTCACCGCACGTCGTACGTCTCCCGGTCCCACGCCCAGCTCGGTCCCCGCGACCAGGGACAGCTGGGCGCGCAGCGCGGCCACGGCCTCGCGCCCGGCGCCACTGGCGGCCTGGTAGGAGGAGACGACCAGTTCGCGCAGCCCGAACTCCGCGTGCAGCGCCCCCACCGCCGGAACCATGGCCAGCGTGGTGTCGTGCGGGCTTGCGACGATGCCGCGCGGCCGGACCCGTACGGCATGCGGATTGACCTCGGGCACGACCAGCGGGACGTCCGGGTCCATCCGGAAGGCGGGTGAACTGTCCACGACCACCGCACCCCGGGCGACAGCGACCGGCGCCCACTGCGCGGACACCTCGCCGGGGACCAGGAACAGCGCCACGTCGATCCCGGCGAACGCGTCCTCCCCCAGGGCCACGACCTCGCACTCCTCGCCGCGCACGGCCAGCTTGCGGCCGGCCGTGCGCGGCGAGGCGACGAGTCGTATCTCGCCCCAGATGTCGGCGTGCTGCGACAGGATCTGGAGCATCACCGCGCCGACCGCCCCGGTCGCTCCGACGACCGCGAGCGCCGGCTTACGGATCATCGCCCGGTGCCTCCGTAGACGACCGCCTCGTCGGAGTCGCTGTCCAGACCGAAGGCGGTGTGCACGGCGCGCACGGCCTCGTTGACGTCGTCGGCGCGGGTGACCACCGAGATACGGATCTCCGAGGTGGAGATCAGCTCGATGTTCACGCCCGCGTCCGACAGCGCCTCGAAGAACGAGGCGGTGACGCCGGGGTTGGTCTTCATACCCGCGCCGACCAGCGAGATCTTGCCGATCTGGTCGTCGTAGCGCAGCGAGTCGAAACCGATCGCGCTCTTCGCCTTCTCCAGGGCGTCGATGGCCTTGGCCCCGTCCGTCTTGGGCAGGGTGAAGGAGATGTCGGTCAGGGCGGTGGTGGCCGCCGAGACGTTCTGGACGACCATGTCGATGTTGATCTCGGCGTCCGCGATCGTACGGAAGATGGCCGCGGCCTCGCCCGGCTTGTCCGGCACACCGACAACCGTGACCTTGGCTTCGGAGACGTCATGGGCGACTCCGGAGATGATGGCGTGCTCCACCTGCTGGTCTCCCTGCGGCTCGTTGCTGACCCAGGTGCCGCGCAGTCCGGAGAAGGACGAGCGGACATGGATCGGAATGTTGTATCGGCGTGCGTACTCGACGCACCGGTGCAGCAGCACCTTCGAGCCGGAGGCGGCGAGCTCCAGCATGTCCTCGAAGGCGATCCAGTCGATCTTCTTCGCCTTCTTCACGACCCGGGGGTCGGCGGTGAAGACGCCGTCGACGTCGGTGTAGATCTCACAGACCTCGGCGTCCAGCGCCGCCGCGAGGGCGACGGCGGTCGTGTCCGAACCGCCGCGACCGAGGGTGGTGATGTCCTTGCTGTCCGCCGACACCCCTTGGAAACCGGCGACGATGGCGATGTTGCCCTCGTCCAGCGCGGTACGGATCCGGCCCGGCGTGACATCGATGATGCGCGCTTTGTTGTGGACCGAGTCGGTGATGACACCTGCCTGGCTGCCGGTGAACGACTGGGCCTCGTGGCCCAGGTTTTTGATCGCCATGGCCAGCAGGGCCATGGAGATCCGCTCTCCCGCGGTCAGCAGCATGTCGAATTCGCGCCCGGCCGGCATCGGAGATACCTGCTCGGCGAGATCGATCAGCTCGTCCGTCGTGTCGCCCATCGCCGAAACCACGACGACCACCTGGTGGCCGTTCTTCTTGGCATCGACGATTCGCTTGGCGACACGCTTGATGCCTTCGGCATCGGCAACGGAGGAGCCTCCGTACTTCTGCACGACAAGGCCCACGTGCGCTCCTCGCTCGGTTTCTTGTGCAGTAGTCATTACTGCGTCGGCTCAGTTTAACGAGCGGCCGCGCTTCGCCCCTGTGATGTCACATCGTGAGATGTCCCGCTCACTTTGTGATCACCCTGGACACGAAGGTGCCGCGGCCGCTCGGACCGGTTCCTGCCCGGACAGATGCGCACTACGCAGGAGTGTGGGCCGGCTCACACGACCCGAGCAAATCCCTCCGGTGAGGGTGCCGGATCGCCCCGGTGACGGCGGCGAATCGGCGCCGTCACGGCGAGCAACCCGTCACGCACGGCCATCTGCGCTGCACAGCACGAGAGTTGGGAGAGCGCCTTTCCTTGTGAGCGGATCAGCGGGCGGGGCGCAGACCCAGTGGACCCGCGATCTCCTCCACCATCACCCTGCCGGCCTCCTCGGCCAGGGCGTCCTCGGCGAGGTCCTCGTCCGTGTCGAGGCCGTCCAGCTCCTGCAGCGGCTGGTCGAGGCGGACATGGGCGACCAGGGACTGCAGGGCGCGCAGGGTCGCGGACGCCGTCGGTCCCCAGTTGGAGAAGTAGGAGAACTGCCACCACCACAGCGCCTCCGTGGTGCGGCCGGCACGGTAGTGGGCCAGACCGTGGCGCAGGTCGGTGACGATGTCGGCGAGATTGTCGGAGATCCGGCAGGCCACCGGGGCCCTGCGCGGCTCGTACGGGTCGAAGACCTCGGAGAAGACGTCCACGGGGTCGAGCAGCACCGCGAACCGCTCACGCAGATCGTCCACGTCCGCGTCCGGGCCGGTGTCCGGTTCGTACCGGTCGTCCGGGACGATGTCCTCGTGGGCGCCGATACGGCCGCCTGTCAGCAGGAGTTGGGAGACCTCCAGCAGCAGGAACGGCACCGCGCTGTCGGGCTCGTCGCCCTTCGCGACCTCCGTGGTCGCCACGATGAAGGACTCGATCGAGTCGGCGATCTGGACCGCGAAGTCGTCCGGATCCTGGCCTACGGCGTGCAGCATGGCGTCAGACATCGAGCAGTCGTCTCCCCTCGAAGGCACGCCCGAGCGTGACCTCGTCGGCGTATTCCAAGTCTCCCCCCACGGGCAGACCACTGGCCAGCCGCGTGACCTTGAGTCCCATCGGCTTCACCATGCGTGCGAGGTACGTGGCGGTCGCCTCGCCCTCCAGATTGGGGTCCGTGGCCAGGATCAGCTCGGTGATCGAGCCGTCCGCGAGCCTGGCCAGCAGCTCGCGGATCCGCAGGTCGTCGGGGCCGACGCCCTCGATCGGGCTGATCGCGCCGCCGAGGACGTGATAGCGGCCCCGGAACTCCCGGGTCCGCTCGATCGCGACAACGTCCTTCGGCTCCTCCACTACACAGATGACGGACTGGTCGCGGCGCGGGTCGCGGCAGATGTTGCACTGCTCCTGCTGGGCGACATTGCCGCACACCGCGCAGAAGCGCACCTTGTCCTTGACCTCGAGCAGCGCATGCGCGAGACGGCGCACGTCGGTGGGCTCGGCCTGCAGGATGTGGAAGGCGATCCGCTGCGCGCTCTTGGGACCGACGCCGGGCAGCCTGCCCAGTTCGTCGATGAGGTCCTGAACCACGCCTTCGTACAACGGAACGCCTCTCCGAGAGTGCTTGGTGCTAACGGTAGTTGGTGGAGGTGACGCTTAGAAGGGCAGACCCGGCATGCCGCCGAGGCCCTGCGCGAGCGGGCCGAGTTTGTCCTGCTGGAGCTGCTGCGCGTTCTCGTTCGCCGCCTGCACGGCTGCGACGACGAGATCCGCCAGGGTCTCGGTGTCGTCGGGGTCGACGGCCTTGGGGTCGATGACAAGGCCGCGCAGCTCGCCGGAGCCGGTGACGGTGGCCTTCACCAGCCCGCCGCCCGCCTGGCCCTCGACCTCGGTCTGTGCCAGCTCTTCCTGGGCCCGGGCGAGATCCTGCTGCATCTTCTGGGCCTGCTGGAGCAGCTGCTGCATATTGGGCTGGCCACCACCGGGAATCACGGTCACTCCTGGCACTTCGTCGACGATTGTTCGGTAAGCCGAGCCTACGTGGTCACCGGGCGGGCCGCCCCACCCCGCGGGGGCAACTCTTTCGAGTGAGTGGAACCGCCCTCCTCTACCTGATCAAGACCCACGTGCGGGCGGAAATACCCGGTTTCCAGGCCCACAGCCCACCATTCGGCGGTAGGAAGAGCGTGCGCATCAGAACGCACGAGCGCACCGTACGTCACAGGGTGTAACGTCAACATCTTTTGAGGACGTTGTCAGCACGTTGGCCAGCACGTTGTCAGTACCAGAGCGCAGAGGAGTGCACCGGTGAGCCAGCCGGAAATGCAGCCCGGGGGGGCCCGGGAGGAGGGCGGCGAGGCGCCGCTGGGTGACCTGACCGGGCGGGCGTTCCCGCTGGGCGACTGGGGCGAGCCGGCGGAGCGCCTGGACGAGCTCTACCGGTGGGTCGAGGCGGACGCGCTGCGCACGGCGGACTGGTACCTGGCCGACCGCGTCCGCAAGCGGCGCTGCGCACGGCTCCTGCGGGCCGGTACGGCACTGGGCGCGATCACCGGCGCGGCCCTTCCGCTGCTCGACCTGGCGGGAGTGGTCGCCGGCGCGGCGGGGTGGGGCTATCTGTCACTGCTGCTGGGAGCCGCGTGCGTGGGCTGCGACCGGTACTTCGGGCTGACGGCGGGCTGGATGCGGAACGTCGGGACGGCGCAGGCCGTGCAGCGGCGGCTGCAGCAGCTGCGGTTCGACTGGGCGTCGGAGAGCGTGCGGGAGGTGCTGGGCCCCACGGAGGGCACGGCGAGCGAGGCGGCGGAGCGATGCCTGGGAGTGCTGCGGCGCTTCTCGGAGGACGTCTCGGAGCTGGTGCGCTCGGAGACGGCGGACTGGATGGTCGACTTCCGCGCGGGCCCCGCGCCGCGGGTGTCGCAGCCCCTGGGCACGCCGTCCCGTCCCGAGAGCGGCTCGCCGTCCCCGGGTGTCATCCAGGGCCGCTTCCCGCTGCCTCCGGGCACGCGCCCGAACATGCCGCGACAGCGGCCCCCGGAGTCGCCTCGCTGAGCACCGGGCGACGCGGGCCTCACGGCGGGCGGCCCCCGGAGCCGCGCTGTGCGCAGCCCCGAGGGCCGGTCCCGTCGAGGCGGGTCAGTTGGAGAAGTAGATGTACTTCCAGGCGCTGCGGGCACCACGGGCCGTGATGACACGCTGCCCGTCGGGCGGGACGTCCACCCTGTGCCTGTTGCCGGCGCGCCTGTGCAGGGCGGAGTCGCAGGGGGCCGGGGGCAACGCCCCGGCCCCCTGGACTCCCCACCGGGGAC
Organism: Streptomyces sp. NPDC002889; assembly: GCF_042888425.1. Lineage (NCBI taxonomy): Bacteria > Bacillati > Actinomycetota > Actinomycetes > Kitasatosporales > Streptomycetaceae > Streptomyces > Streptomyces sp. NPDC002889. The sequence continues at coordinate 59,930 of NZ_JBIAPT010000019.1, read as the reverse complement.
CGGAGATTCGGCCCCGTTCGGGAAGTGGGGCCATGCCGCCAGGGTGTGGTGGCCGGGAAGCAGCGACCAGGGAAGGCCGGCCCGGCGATCCGTGCCGCACCCCGGGCCGCGCAGGTTCCGCCGGCCCGGGGACCACGCCCCGGGCGCGAGAGCTCAGCGGCGGCGCGACGGGGCCAGGGCCCGGTTCAGGGCACGGGTCAGGAGCGGCGGTAGCAGGTCGCGGGCCACGCGGCGGGCCGCCGAGGGGAGAAGGCCTGGGGCCGCCGGCTCGGGGGAAGCGAAGGGGGCCGGCGCGGGGGCGGGGAACGGGGCGTGACGGGAGGCCGGCGGGGTCGGAGACTTTGCTTTCGGCCCCCTGACACGGATCAGCGGCAGGCCCGCCACCTCCTCCACCCCGTGCCACAGGTCCGTCCGCGTCCGGAGCCAGGCCAGCAGTGCCTCCCGCGCCCGTGCCGGATCGCCCCACGTCCCGTACAGCTTGTTGCCCGAGATCACGATCGGCTTCAGACCGGCGGTCGCCACCGCGCCCCACACCGCCGCCGAGACGCCCGGGCAGTGCTCGGCCCGGAAGTCGTCGAAGGCCACGATGCCGTCCGGCAGCAGCAGCTCACGCGCCGCCGCGATGTCGCCGTGCACGTGCTCGTACAGATGCGAGGCGTCGACGTGCACGAAGCGGCAGCCGGCTCGGCGCACCTTGGATGTGATCACGGAGGTCGGGGCCTGCACCACGGTGGGCAGCGCCTCGTGGAAGGACAGATAGTTCGCCTCGAAGGCGCGGCGCGTCAGGGTCGAGTACGAGCGGTCCATCTCCGCGCTGTTGGGGTCGTCCGGCGCCGGGGAGTCGAACAGGTCGCAGACCGTGAACTCCTCCCCCTCCCGCAGGTAACTCCCCATGAAGATCGCGCTCTTGCCGAGGTAGGCGCCGAGCTCGAGCAGATCACCCTTCTGGTCCGTCTCACGCTGCCGCGCGAGGAACCAGTCGAACAGCAGCTGGTCGACCGGCCAGAACCAGCCCTTGACGTCCGCGAACCTCTCCGGCCGGGGAAGTTCGTCCGCGCTCTCCCCCGCGGCCGGGGTATTCGTCTGCGACATACCCGGACCAACCGGCCCTGCATGTCGGGAACCTGAACAACTCATAACGATCAGGGAACATCAGCTGAAAATGATCATCGAGCCCTGTCCGAGGCTCCGCGTCGCCGCCGCGTGCAGCCCCAGCCACACATGCCGTTCCCGGGCGAACGGGCTCTCGTCGTAAGGAATGGGGCCGGCCGGCTCCTCCAGGGAGGTCGGGTGCTGTGGCGGCTCCGGTGCGGCCGGCGGGTTCGCCGGGTCGATGCCGATCGACGGGGCCACGAACTCCAGCTCACGCAGCAGTCCCTGCGTGGAACCCAGCGGGCCGCCGCCCGCCAGCAGTTCGTCGTTGAACAGGGGCGAGGCGAAGTCCACGGGGACGTACGCGCCCGCGTGGTCGTAGTGCCACACCAGGTGCGACTGCTGGGCCGTCGTCTCGAACATCTCCAGGAGCTGTTCGTAGTCCCCGCCCAGTTCGTCGACCGGCGTCACCGCCAGCCCGCACAGCTGCAGCAGATAGGCGCGCCGCAGGAAGTGCAGCGCGTCGTAGTCGAATCCGGCCACCGGAGCGACATCTCCCGACAGACCCGGCATATAGGCGAAGACGGGCACGGTCGGCAGACCGGCGTCCGTCAGAGCCTTGTCGTAGGAGGCGATCTCTTCGGCGAAGGGGTTGTCGGGGCTGTGACACAGCACATCGACAAGAGGGACCAGCCACAGGTCACAGGCCAAGGGAACGGCTCGCTCTCTCCAACAGGTACGGCCACGTACGGGGCGTTCGTGCGATGGTCGGGACAGCGTAGTGCCCTGGGTACATTCCGCGAAGGGTGCCGGTCAGCCCTGTGGCCGGCCGGGTGCCCGCTCCGCTCCCACATCCCATACCCAGACCCCGGCCACCCGCTCGCCCGGCCGCCCGAGCAGTTTCGTCACGGCGTCGTACAGCGGCTGCTCGTTGTACTGCGGCGCCAGCACCACCACGCCCCCGTGCCACGCCGCGAGGTCCTGCCGTGCCTGCGCCTGCCAGTTGGGGCCGATCACCGGCACGCGGCCGGTGCTGCGGACGTCGTTGAGCAGGTTCGAGGTGTGGCGTGGGGTCGCACCGTAGATGCCGATACGGTCCGGGCCCCAGGGCCCGTTGAAGTAGCCGCCCGCGACCCGGAAGCCGAGCCCGGTGGCCGACTGCCAGTGCAGGGCCTCCGCGCTGCCGGGGTTCGGCAGCGGCACGGTGACCAGCGACTCGCCCTCGGCGAGGTACCGGCGGTAGGCGCCGTGCGCGATGAACGCCGGCACCTCGGCCCGCTCCCGTACCGGGTAGGGCGTCGGCACCACCGGCACCAGGGCCACCGCCAGGGCCGCGAACCCGGCGACCCGCATCGGCCGCGCCCGCGGCGCCGCGAGCCGGTCGGCCGTCAGCGCCAGCAGGATGCCGAGGACCGGCGCGCAGATCATCGCCACCCGTGACTCGATGACCGATTCGAACAGCGGCTGGTGGGCAAGTCCACGCCACGGTCCGGTCAACACGATGTCCGTGTACGGGATACGGACCTTCGGGCCGAGCGACAGCAGCGCCGCCGCGAGGGCCGTGAACGCCAGTGCCTTGACCAGCGCGAGTCGCCACAGCCGTATCACGATCGCCGTCGCGAGCGCGATCAGCGGCCAGCCGTAGAAGGCGTTCTGCTCGGTGCGGTTCATCGCGAGCGGGTCGGCTCCGGCGTCCGAGCCCATCAGCGAACGCCCGGAGAACTGCAGGAAGGCGAGCGGGCTGTTGCCGGCGTTGTCGCCGTGCAGCACGCTCTTGTAGCTCTGCGGGCCGAAGAACTGCCAGCCCAGCGGGAACGCCACCAGCGGAAGGCACACCAGCAGCGCGATACCGGTCCCGCGCAGCAGCGGCCGCCAGGCCGCCCGGGCAGCATCGCGCCGCGCGAGTGCGTACGAGAGCACGAACAGCAGCAGTCCCACGGCGGCGAGCAGCAGCGGCTCCTCGCCGAGGAAGATCTGGTACGTCGCGAACAGGCCGAGCAGCACCCCGTCGCGCACCACGTTGCCGCCCTCGCACAGCCGCATCACGCGGTCCACGATCAGCGGGATCATGAACAGGACGAGGAAGTTGGGGTGCGCGTTGCCGTGCGAGATCATCGGCGGCGCGAAGGCGGCGACCGCCCCGCCCAGCGCGGCCGCCCACCGGCTCGCGACCAGCCGCCGGGCGATCAGCCAGTACCAGGAGGTGGCTGTCGCGGTCAGCCCGAGGGTGAGGACGAGCGCCCAGGTGACGGTGGGGCCGAGGAGCAGCGTGAGGGGTGCGAGCGGTACGGACAGGCCGAGCATGACCGTGTTCGCCATCAGGTTCACGCCGTCGGGATTGCCCTGGAGGGTGGTGAACAGCGGGTTGCGGAGATGCGCGACATTGTCGGCGGTGACCGCGAAGAACCACTCCCACTGGTTCTGGTCCTGGCCCGCGTCGCGCAGATAGGCGTGGTCGAGATCCGCCCACAGGCCCTTGTAGAGAACGACGGACGCGAGCAGGAAGAGCGCGGTGACGGCCAGGTCCACGCGGCGCACGGCCCGTGCCCGCAGCCGCAGCAGTTCCAGCAGTACCTTGCCGTAGTCAGCGGGCCGGACCTTGGAGCCGGTCACATGGGACCAGCGCACCGGGACCTCGGTCACCGGCCAGCCCTCGCGCCGGAAGAACCGCAGTATCTCGACGTCGATGCCCCAGCCGTCCAGCCGTGAGTCGGCGAAAGCGGCGCGCGCCTTGTCGCCGTCGAAGAGCTTGAAGCCGCACTGGGTGTCGTGGAGGCCGGACACCGCGACCGCGCGTATGAGCCGGTTGCCCATGCGGCCGAGCCATTCCCGGGTACGGCGCTGGTGCACCTCGATCCGCGATTCGGGGTGGGCGCGCGAGCCGATCGCCGCGTCGCTGCCGGTCGCCGAGAGCCTCTCGTCGAGGCGCGCGAGCTCCTCGATGGGCGTCGCGAGATCGGCGTCGGTGAACAGCACCCGCCGGCCGTAGGAGGCGAGCACGCCCCGGCGCAGCGCGTGGCCCTTGCCGCGGTTGGCCGCATCGCTGATCAGCTGGATACGCGGTTCGTCGGCGGCCGCCTCCTGGGCGACCTTCGCGGTGGAGTCGGTCGAACCGTCGTCGACGACGATCAGCTCCCAGCTCCCGAAGCGTTCCGGCTCCGCGCGCAGATAGGCGCAGATCGCGTCGAGGGTCGGACGCAGCCGCCCCTCCTCGTTGTACGCCGGTACGACGACGCTCAGATCCACGCCCCCGCCCATGCCCGCGCCGATGGCCGCGCTCACGCCCGTGCCCGTGCCCGCGCCCGTGCCCCCGTCGATACTCATCCCCGCACTCACTGCTCCAGTCGATCCGCCCACGCGAGCGCATGGTCGTTGTACGCGCGGATCTCCGCGCGGACGGATTTCGCGTCACCGCGCGCCACCGCGTTCACCACGTCCTCGTGCCCGGCCCACAGCCCGTCCCTCAGTCGCGGGTCGGCACGCAGATACGGCACGGCGAACACCCAGGCCTGAACCTGCAGTTTGTGCAGAAACTCGATGATGTATGGATTTGCCACTATCTGACCGAGTTCGCGCCAGAAGCGGAGGTCGTAGCCGATCAGGACGTCCAGATCACCGCTGCGGGCCGCCCTGGCGGCCTCCTCGCCCCGGCGGCGTACGGACACCAGGGCCTGCGGGTTCATCACGCTGCCCCGGTCGAAGGCCCCCCGGAAGGCACCGTCCACGACCAGCGCGCGGGCCTCGACCATGCGGCGGTAGTCGTCCACCGAGAACTGGTGCACCTTGAAGCCGCGGTGCTGGTCGGAGTCGAGAAGCCCCTGGGCGCAGAGATCGACGAGAGCCTCACGGACCGGGGTCGCCGAGACCCCGTACTGTTCGGCGATCTGCTTGACGGTGAACTCGTGCCCAGGCTGCAGACGCCCCGCCAGCACCTCGTCCCGCAGCGCCTCTGCGATCTGCTGTCGCAGCGTGCTGCGGGTGACAGCGGTACTGCCGCCGTTGCCGGGCATCGTGGCCTTCTCCTTTTCCTGGGTCCCGGACACGATAGGCCAGGGGTGCCGCGGCAGGTGCGGGACGTACGGTGCGGGCGGGGCGACAACGGGAGGCGGGCAGGGATGACGGACACGTTCGAGCCGGCCAACGGCGACGGGTCCGCGGTCGCCTCCACCGGCCGCGCCGCGGAGGTACGGACGGCGTTCGAGGGACTGCTGCAGATCCGCCGTCTGACGAACACGGGCACGCCGGACCCGGCGGCCGTCCCCGCGGCCTGGGAGCTGAACCGGATGGCCCGAGCGGTCGCCCTGGCCCTGGAGGCGTCGGGCTTCCCGCCCTCCGCACGGGACGCGGAGGACCGGCGTACGGCCATGGGCTACCGGGTACGGGAGGGCGAGCGTCCCCGGACGGTGTGCGTGGACTGGCTGGGCCCGGCGGGCAGCGGGGCGGCTCCGGCCGAAGAGGCGGAACTGACCGCGTGCGCGGCGGCACTGGCCGGCCTGGGCTGGGAGGCGCTGCTGTACCGGGGACCGCGGAAGCGGCGGTTCCTGGAGGTGGAGCCGGGAGGCGTGAGCGGAACCGGGACGTGAGCGGCCCGGTCAGCAGGCGCCGGGGCGCGCGAACACCGTGATACGGGCCTGGCCCACTTCCTGGCTCCCGGCGCACTCCTCGAAGTGCGCCTGCAGCACCGCGCGCTTCGTCTCCTCGCCCGGCACCGCGTCCAGCGGCTGCCCGGCCAGGTCGCGCACCACGACGATCCGGCGGCTCGCCAGCATCCTGGCCCGGATCCGCGCGGGCGGCACCTCCGTACCGAACAGCGTGTCCGAGGCGCGCGGCGAGCGGTCGAGGGACAGGTCCTTCAGGCCCCCGGAGGCGGCCGGCTCGACCAGCGTCCACACTCGGCGCCGCGCAGGCGTGAACAGTAGATCGTCACCGGGCCCGGCCGTCTCCCTTAGGGCGTCGGCGACCGCCCCCACGTCGTTCTTGCGGCTGTCCGGCGAGCGCAGATACGGACCGTGCACGAGCAGGGTGAGCAGCGCGGCTGCGGCCGCGGACAGTGCGAGCGCCCGGGACCAGTACCGGTCGAGCACCGCGCCCAGCAGAAGGGCGAGGCCGATGACGTACGGCAGCACATAACGGTCCACGAACAGCGGGTGCACGAACGAGACCGCCATCAGCAACGCCATGGGTCCGATCAGTAACGGCAGCGCGACATTTTTCACGGCCGCACCGGCCTGCGTACGTGCGCAGCCCCACCCCACCAGCGCCAGCGCACCGAACGCCGCGAGCTGTGCGGCGCCCGGCCTCCCGATCCACTCCACCTGCGCCGACTGCGTGATGCTGAAGAGGGCGAGTGGCGCGAGCCCCGCGGCCACGACACCGGCCGACAGGGCCCAGCCCCTACGCCACCCACACCGCGCGGCGGTCGCACCGTGGGCGAACAGCGCCAGCACCGCGAACTCGTGCAGCAGGCATGCCGTCAGCATCACCGTCCCGTACGCGACCCACCGGCGCTCCAGCAGCAGCCACGTCCCCCAGGTGACCAGCGCACACACCAATGCATAGGAGCGACCCTCCTGCGCGTACCGCTGCACCGTCGGCAGCAAGGGCAGCAGCAGACCTGCCAGCAGGCCCGCGCGCGGCCCCGACAGCCGGCGGCCGATCAGCGTGACGCCGACCACCGTCGCGCACATCGCCAGGACGGACGGCAGACGCAGCGCCACCAAGCCGCCGTCCCACACAGCGAACACCACGTGCATCAGCAGGTAGTACAAGCCGTGCACGGCATCGACGGAACCGAGCGTGCGCCATATCTCGGGCACGGTGCGGTGCGCGACTTCGTACGTGACCGCCTCGTCGCCCCACAGCGTGCCCCCGCGCCGTATCCCCCACAGCCCGAGGCCCAGTGCCAGTGCAGCGGGTCCGACGGCTGGTACGCAGCGCGGCAGCGGGCGTACGTCGCGGCGGGCAGGAGGCGGCTCCACCATCGCTTCGATCATGAAAGCGAGTCCAGCGGCCGCTCCGTTGATGGGCAGGTCCCTGGCCCCGCACCAATCAATTACGCTCCGGACAGGGAAACGGAGACACCAAATGGGACGCCGCGAAAAGCCGTTGGACCCGGCAGCCGGGCCGGTGCAGCGCTTCGCGCACGACCTGCGCGAGCTTCGCTGCGCGTCAGGCAGCCCCACCTACCGGGAAATGGCCCGGCACTGCGACTACTCCGCGCCCACCCTGTCCGGCGCCGCCGCTGGTGAGCGCCTGCCGTCCCTGCCCGTGGCCCTCGCCTATGTGACCGCCTGCGGTGCGGGCCCGGACGGCTGGGAGGAACGCTGGCGGGCTGCCTCGGCCGAGCTGGCCGAGCAGCCCACCGGGCCCGACGACGACCCGGCGACCGCGCCCTATCCGGGCCTCGCCCGTTACGGCCCTGAGGACCACGCCCACTTCTTCGGGCGCGACGAACTCGTGGCCGACCTCCTCGAGCTGACCGCCCGCCGCCCGTTCGCCGCGGTCGTCGGCGCGTCCGGCAGCGGGAAGTCGTCACTGCTGCGCGCAGGACTCGTGCCCGCGCTGCGGAGCGTGCCTGCCGAGCAGGCCGGGCCGCGCCCGTCGGTGATCCGCATCCTCACACCCGGTCAGTGGCCGGCTCGTGCGCACAAGGATCTGCTGACCGAAGGCGCGCTGGTCGTGCTCGACCAGTTCGAGGAGGTCTTCACCCTCTGTCATGATGCCGCCGAACGCTCAGACTTCATCGGCCTGTTGCTGGACTCGGGGGCACGTGTGGTCATCGCGATACGCGCGGACTTCTACGGCCGCTGCGCCGAACACCCCGGCCTGGCAGCGGCGCTGAAGGACGCGACGCTGCTGGTCGGCCCCATGACACCGCCACAGTTGCGGGCAGCCGTCGTCGGACCGGCGACGGCGCAGCGGCTGATCGTGGAGCGTTCCCTCACCGCCCGTGTCGTCGCCGATGTCGCGGACGAGCCGGGCGGGCTGCCGCTGATGTCGCACGCTCTGCTGGAGGTGTGGCGCAGACGGCGCGGCCGGACGCTGACGGAGTCGGCGTACGAGGCGATCGGCGGTGTGCAGGGTGCGATCGCGCACACCGCGGAGGCGGTCTACGCCGAACTGAGCAATCCGGAGGCGCGGGCGGCCAGGGCGCTGCTGCTCCGGCTGATCTCCCCCGGCGACGGCACGCCGGACACCCGCCGCCCCGTCGAGCACTCCGAGCTGGTCGCCTCGGCGCGCGCCGGGCGCGTGCTGGAACGGCTGGTAGGGGCCCGCCTGCTGATCGCCGACGACGCAGCCGTGAACCTCGCCCACGAGGCACTGATCACGGCTTGGCCCCGGCTGCGCACCTGGGTCGAGGAGGATCGCGACCGGCTGCGGCTGCATCGCAGGCTCACCGAGACGGCCCGCGTCTGGGAGGACCTGAACCGCGACGCGGGAGCGCTGCTGCGGGGTGTGCAACTGGCCGCGGCGCGCGAGGCTTTCGGGGCGGAGGACGCTACGGACACGGGACACGCCCCGGGCTGCGCGGGCGGGGTGCGCCGCAGGTCCGCGGTGGAGGCCGGTTCGGGTCGAGCCCCTGCCCGTGCGGGCGCGATCCGCCGCGTGATCACCACGGCGGCACACCGAGCCTGCCTAGCTGCCGGCAACCGGACCGCGCCGAACGAGGATACGGCGAGCGGCGCCAAACATGGAGCCGGGCGTGGCCCCGAGGATGAACTGACATCCTCGGAACGGGACTTCCTGCATGCCTCCCTCGCCGCGCAGGCGCGCACACAGCGCGCCGCGGCCCGCACGACCCGGCGGCTGCGAATGCTGACCATCGCCCTCTCCGTGCTGCTCTGCCTCGCCGCCGTTGCCGGACTGAGCGCCTGGCAGCAGGGCCGGGTGAGCGACCGGCGGGCGGCCGAGGCCGAGGCACGGCGGATCGCGGGCGTCGCGGACACCCTGCGTTCTTCCGATCCGCGGACCGCGATGCGGCTCGCCCTCGCCGCCTGGCGCGTCGCCGAACTGCCCGAGACGCGGGCCGCCCTGTTCGGGGCCGCCGCACAGCGGGAGCTGGACAGCTTCGCCGCGCCGCCGATGGTCGCGTACGAGAACCTGGCAGAGGACAGGAACGACACCTGGCGGCGTCTCGACCGCACCGGCAGAACGCTCACGAAGACCGGACCGGACCGGGTGGAGCGCTGGGATCTGGCCACGCGCCGCCGCCTGCCACCGTATCCGGGGCTGGGACGGATGGCCACGGCGGTACAGGACATCAGTCCCGACGGACGTACGGCCGCCGTCGGCACCGGGGACGGGCTGCGGCTGTGGGACCTGGCGAAGGGGCGGCTGACAGGCCGCCCCTTCGCCGGAAGCGACGCGATCGAGGGCACGTTCGGCCCGGGCGGTCGCACGTTCATCGCCCGGCGGCGCACCGAGGCCGACGACGGGTTCGCCGCCGTCCAGGTGTGGGACACGGCACAGGCACGGCTGCTGCTGGACATCCCTGTGCCGCAGCACGGCGCGCGGCACGCCGAAGTCGGGCCCGACGACCGGCTGTTCGCGTACTGTCCCCAAACCGGACCCCTCCAGGTGTGGGACATCAGCACGCGGCGCAGGCTCCCCGTCGACTGGCCGGGTAGCACGGACGAGGACCTGTGCATCGATTCCACCTGGGATTTCACTCCGGATGGCCGGGGCATCTTTCATCCGGCCGAGTCCGGCATCCGCATCCGGGACGTGCGCACGGGCCGGGAGCGGCCGGGCGTCCCTGTGCCGTCCGCGTGGGACGTGGCGTTCAGCGACGACGGCACGTACATGGCGACCGCGTCGGAGGACGCCGTACAGCTGTGGCGGACCGCCGACCCGTCCGCCCCGGTCTTGCGCCACCCCGTGACCGGCGTGGGCCTGTCCGACCTGCGGCTGGACCTGGCGGCCGGCGTGCTCCGCTACCAGGAGGGTTCCGACCCGGCGGCGGCAGTGCAGACGCTCTCGCTGGACGGGGCCGTGCCCCGGAGGTGGCAGCAACGCCCTTACACCGCCGCCCGGTTCACCTCGGACGGGGCCACGCTCGCCACAGTGACAGCGCGGCGCGTCCAGGTCCGGGACGGCGGCAGTGGTGAGCTCAGGAGCACGCTGCCCGAGTCGGTGTGCGACGACTGTCCGCCGCTGCTGTCGTTCAGCAGCGACGGCACGGCCCTCGCCCATCTCACGGGCCGCGACCGGGAGTCCGCCACGGCGACCGTGCGGCGGCTCACCGCCCCGGGACGCGCGGTGACCGTCGGGAAGGGCGTCAACGGTGTCGCGTTCACCGCGGACGACCGGTCCGTGGTCCTCACGCAGTCGGTCACGGAGACCGACCGCTGGACTCTCGACGGGCGCAGTCGGACCGCGGTGCGCAGGGCCCGCGACGGCGAGGCGCTCGCCATGTCCCCCGAGGGGCATGTCCTCACCACCGACCGGCAGTTGATCGACGTGGCCTCCGGCCGGGCCAGGCGTGTCATGACCGGTGAGGGCCTGGCCGTGGCGGCCGTGTTCAGTGCGGACGGGCGGTTCCTCGCGATGGGCGACATGGACGGCCGGGTCACTCTCTGGAACGGTACGGGGCAGCGGCGCCTCGCCGTGCTGGTGCCCGGCTCGAGCAGCGGCCGTGATCCCCGCCGGCCGGCGCCCGCAATCGCCTTCTCGTCGGACGGCAACACGGTCGCGGTCGGCGGGCCGGACGGTTCGCTGCGCCTGTGGAGGACGGGGTCGCCCACCGGCCCCTCCGCACCGCTCGCCTCCGTGGACGGCCCGGTCCTGGCCGTGGCGTTCGCCGAGCACGACACCCGGCTGCGCGTCACGACGCCGCATGTCGGCGTCCACGCGTACGACCTGGACCCGCGATCCACCGCCGAGGCCGTGTGCCGCCGAGCCGGCGGCGGGCTGTCCCGGGCAGCCTGGGGGAGATACCTGCCCACCGTCCCGTACCGCGCTACCTGCTGACCGTCTCGCCCGCGCCCGCGCGGTCCGTCCCCGCCCGGAACGTCTGCCGGTACGTCATCGGGGACACCCCGAGCGCCGCCGCCATGTGCGCGCGCAGCGAGGCCGACGTGCCGAAGCCCGCATCCGCCGCGACCCGGTCGACGGGGAGGTCCGTGGCCTCCAGCAGGCGGCGCGCGTGTTCGACGCGCTGCTGGGTCAGCCACTGGACCGGGGTCATGCCGACCTCGTCGCGGAAGCGGCGCGAGAAGGTGCGCACGCTCATCCGGGCGTGTGCGGCCAACTCCCCCAGGGTGAGAGGGCGTCCGAGCCGCCCCAGGGCCCAGGCGCGGGTCGCGGAGGTCGTGGCCGCCGACGGGGGCGGGACCGGGCGTTCGATGAACTGGGCCTGGCCGCCCTCCCTCCACGGCGGGACCACGCACAGCCGTGCCACCCGGTTGGCGACCTCGCTGCCGTGGTCGCGGCGGACCAGGTGGAGGCACAGATCGACTCCGGCGGCGACGCCCGCCGCCGTGAGGACGTCACCGTCGTCGACGAACAGCACGCCGGGGTCCACCTCGATACGGGGGAACGCCCGCTGGAAGGCGTCCGCATCGTTCCAGTGCGTGGCGGCCCGGCGGCCGTCGAGCAGACCGGCGGTGGCGAGAACGTAGGACGCGGTGCAGAAGGAGACGATGCGGGCGCCGGGGCGCAGCAGGCGGAAGGCGTCGGCGAGCGGCGCGGGGAGCCAGTCGCGCTCCTCCTCGGGGCCGCACGCGAAGGGCGGGATCACCAGGGTGTCGGCGCTCGCGAAGACATCGACCGCGTGTTCCACGGCGACGGTGAAGTCGGCGGCGGTACGGACCGTCCCGCCGACCAGGCCGCAGGTGATCACCTCGTACAGCGCCTCGCCGTCGGGTCCGACGGCGGTGCCGAAGATCCGTACCGGGATGCTCATTTCGAACGGATAGACGCCATCGAGGGCGAGTACGACGACACGATGCCTGACCGGATCCATGGCCAGATTCTTGCACACTATGGCCATCTGGCCACTCGAAAGCCGATCTCCGCTGCCGCAGGGTTGAGCACGGAACACCCCCCTTACGAAGGAGCGGACACATGCGTGCCATCGGCCAGGACACCCTCGGCGGACCCGAGGTCCTGAAGATCGTCGAGGTCGAACGGCCCGAGCCCGGCCCCTCCGAGGTGCTGGTGAGAGTCCATGCGGCAGGCGTCAACCCGACGGACTGGTGGCACCGTTCGACCGGCGGCCTGCTGGGCGGCCGGCCCGTACCGCTCGGCTGGGACGTGTCCGGTGTCGTCGAGGCGGTCGGACTCGGGGTGACCATGTACCGGCCGGGCGACGAGGTGTTCGGGATGCCCCGGCTGCCCCTCCCGGCCGGGACGTACGCGGAGTTCATCACCTCTCCCGCCCGCCATCTGGCCCGTAAGCCCGCCGGGATCTCGCATGTGGAGGCGGCCGCTCTGCCGATCGCCGCACTGACCGCCTGGCAGTCGCTGGTGGACACGGCCGGGATACGCCCCGGGCAGCGGGTGCTCGTGCACGCGGCGGCGGGCGGCGTCGGACATCTTGCCGTCCAGATCGCCAAGGCCCGCGGCGCGTACGTCATCGGCACCGCGAGCGCGCCCAAGCACGACTTCGTCCGCGGCCTGGGGGCGGACGAGGTCATCGACTACCGGGAGACCGACTTCGCGGCGGCCGCGCAGGACATGGACGTGGTGCTGGACACCGTCGGCGGCGAGTACGGGCCGCGCTCGCTCGCGACGCTGCGGCCCGGGGGCGTCCTGGTCTCGATCGCTTCGCCGGAGGAGGCGTATCTGGCCGACGAGGCCGAACGGCGGGACCTGCGGGCGGGGTTCACCATGGTCGAGCCGGACAACGGCAGCCTGAAGGAGATCGCGGCACTTGTGGAGACGGGCCGGCTGCGGGTCGAGGTTTCGGAGGTCCTGCCTCTGAAGGAAGCGGGCCGCGCTCACGAGATCGGCGAACAGGGCCGTACGCAGGGCAAGATCGTGCTGTCGGTGGCGTAGCTGTTCGTTGTTCTCAAACGCCGGACGGGCTGATTCTCGGCCTCGTGAAAGGGTCCCCCGGACGAAGTCCGGGGGACTGAGGCGCGGGGGTCCGGCGGGAGTCCCCCTAGGCCCGCCAGGGCGTAGGGGGGAGGAGCCCCGGGGTCAGGCCACGTGCTCGTCGGCGACCGCGAGCGCCGCGTCCAGCGCGGCCAGGCCCTCCTTCGCCTCCGCCTCGGTGACGTTGCACGCGGGGACCGCGTGCGTGCGGTTCATGTTGACGAAGGGCCACAGCCCGTTCTTCTTGCACGCCGCGGCGAACGCCGCCATCGGCGCGTTCGCCTCACCGGCCGCGTTGTACGGCACCAGCGGCTCGCGCGTCTCGCGGTCGCGGACGAGGTCCAGCGCCCAGAACACGCCCGTACCGCGCACCTCGCCGACCGACGGATGACGCTCGGCGAGTTCGCGCAGCCCCGGCCCGAGGACCCTCTCGCCGATGCGCGCCGCGTTCTCGACGACGTTCTCGTCCTCCATGACCTGGATGGTGGCGACGGCCGCGGCGCAGGCCAGCGGGTGGCCGGAGTAGGTGAGTCCGCCCGGGTAGGGGCGCTTGTCGAAGGTCGCGGCGATCTCGGCGGAGATCGCGACACCGCCGAGCGGTACGTAACCGGAGTTGACGCCCTTCGCGAAGGTCAGCAGGTCGGGGGTGACGCCGAAGTGCTCGGCGGCGAACCACTTGCCCGTACGGCCGAAGCCCGCCATGACCTCGTCGAGCACGAAGACGATGCCGTACCGGTCGCAGATCTCGCGGACGCCCGCGAGATAGCCGGGCGGCGGCGTCATGATGCCGGCCGTGCCCGGGATGGTCTCCAGGATGATCGCCGCGATGGTCTGCGGCCCCTCGAAGGTGACGGTGTCCTCGAGGTGCTGGAGCGCGCGGGCGCATTCCTGCTCCTCGGTCTCGGAGTAGAACCGCGAGCGGTAGAGGAACGGCGCCCAGAAGCGCACGACACCGGCGGTGCCGTTGTCGTTGGCCCAGCGTCGCGGGTCGCCCGTGATGTTGATCGCGGTCGCGGTACCGCCGTGGTACGAGCGGTAGGCGGAGAGCACCTTGGGGCGGCCCGTGTGGAGCCGGGCCATCCGGACGGCGTTCTCGACCGCCTCGGCACCACCGTTGGTGAAGAAGATCTTGTCCAGGTCGCCGGGGGTGCGCTCGGCGATGAGGCGTGCGGCCTCGGAGCGCGCCTCGACGGCGAACGCGGGGGCGAAGGTGGTGAGCTTTGCGGCCTGCTCCTGGATCGCGGCGACGACCTTCGGGTGCTGGTAGCCGATGTTCGTGTAGACGAGGCCGCTGGTGAAGTCGAGGTAGCGGTTCCCGTCGTAGTCCCAGAAGTACGCCCCCTCGGCACCGGCGACGGCGAGCGGGTCGATCAGGCCCTGGGCGGACCAGGAGTGGAACACGTGCGCGCGGTCGGCGGCCTTGACGGCGGCGCCGGCCTGCGGGTCGGCGGGGGTGCGGGGCTGAGGGGTCATGCGGGCCAGCGTAAGGACGCGCAGGTGGGGACAGACATGGCCACCTTGTATGGCCTCGGCCACTTTCATCGGCGTTGTGTCGGGCGCGGCGGCCGGCATCCCCGACACATTGACAGCATGCTGTCGACATGACAGCCTTCTGTCATCGGAACCATGCACGAGCCCAGGAGGGCACCATGACCCGTACGACCGTTCACCTCGCCGTGTACGACACCTACGCCGACTGGGAGACGGGCTACGTCACCGCCCACCTCACGCAGAACGGCTTCACCGTGAGGACCGTGGGTCCGACCACCGAGCCCGTCACCACCATGGGTGGCGTCCGTGTCCAGCCCGATCTGGCCCTCGCCGACCTCGACCCGGCCGACAGCTCACTGCTGATCCTCACCGGCGCGCACCTGTGGGACACGAGCGACGACCTGGCACCGTTCGCCGCGAAGGCGCGCACGTTCCTCGACGCGGGCGTCCCGGTCGCAGGCATCTGCGGCGCGACCGCCGGACTCGCCCGCGAGGGCCTGCTCGACGACCGCGCCCACACCAGCGCCGTCTCCTTCTACCTCGACGCCACCGGCTACAAGGGCGGCGAGCACTACCGCGACGCGGACGCCGTCACCGACGGCGACCTGATCACCGCGGGCCCGACCGAGCCCGTCGCCTTCGCCCGCGAGGTCTTCGCCAGGCTCGGCGTGTACGAGGGCGAGAAGCTGGACGCCTGGTACCGGCTGTTCCACGACTCGGACGCGTCGGCGTACGAGATCCTCTCGTCATGAGCGTCACGAAACCGCCGCACGACCCCCAGGAGCTGCTGACCCGCACGGCCCTCGGAGTCTTCCGGCTGAACGGCCAGTTCATCACCGTCTCGGACGGCCTGGCCCGCGAGGCCGGACTGACCGCGGCCCGCTGGCAGGTGCTGGGAGCCGTACTGCGCGAGCCGCAGTCCGTCGCCGGGATCGCCCGCACGATGGGCATCACCCGCCAGAGCGTGCAGCGGATCGCGGACGTGCTGGCCGAGCAGGGGCTGGCGGAGTACCGCCCCAACCCTGCCCACCGCCGCGCCAAACTGCTGCACGCCACGGAGCAGGGCCGCGAGGCGATCCGGAAGATCGACCCGGGGCACGCACGGCTGGCGCATCACCTGCTGGAGGCGCTGGGGCCACAGGAGTTCACCCGGACCGTGCAGGTGCTGGAGCAGCTCTCGCGGGCGATGGACGCGATCGAGGCGCACGGGGTCGGCACGGCGCCGGCCTCGGGGGCCGCGGCCCCCGAGGCCGGCCGGATCAGCGAGGACGGCCGGGTCAGCGGGGACGGGGGAAGAAGTCCGCACCCGTGACGTAGTCCATGGCCTCGGTGAAGACCGGGTCGCCCAAGCGGCGCTCCATCTCCTCCTCGCTCACGTCCTCGATGTGCGTCTGGATCCAGTACAGGTTTCCGAAAGGGTCACGCACCCGCCCCACCCGGTCGCCGAAGAACAGGTGCGTCAGATCCGTCACCGACTCTCCCCCGGCCTCCACCGCCCGCCGGAACGTGGCGTCCGCGTCCTCGACGTACAGCCGCAGGAACGCGGGCGTCGGCGGCCAGTCGGCGCTCGGCGCGTCGAAGAGCATGACGACCGCGTCCCCGATCCGTACCTCCGCATGCCCGATCCGGCCGTTGCCGTCGGTCATCCGGTCCAGCTCGACCGCCCCGAAGGCGGCCTTCAGATAGTCGATGACGCCCGCCGTGTCCTGACCGATGATCCACGGGGTGACACTGGTGTAGCCCTCGGGAACCGGCTTGACCGTCATGAAAGTCTCCTCACCCACGGGGTCGCGATCGTGAGACCGACCGTAGGCGCCCAACAGGTCGGATCCTGACCTATAGAGCCTGCGCTCGGCGCACTATCCTCGGTCCGTCGAGCATCAGGTACGGGGGAGGGCCGCGCGACGATGGAGCAGCTGGCACCAGGGGATCCACAGCACATCGGGGACTACCGGCTCCTGGCCCGGCTCGGCGCGGGCGGCATGGGCCAGGTGTATCTCGCCCGCTCCGACCGCGGCCGGACGGTCGCGGTGAAACTCGTACGGCAGGAGCTGGCCGAGCAGGACGAGTTCCGTGACCGCTTCCGCCTGGAGGTGCGTTCCGCCCTGCGCGTCGGCGGCCGGTGGACCGCGCCCGTGCTCGACGCGGACACCGAGGCCCCGGTCCCATGGGTGGCGACCGGCTACATCGCGGGGCCCGCGCTGCACAGCGTCGTCTCCGGCGAGCACGGCCCGTTGCCCGAGCGCTCGGTGCGCATCCTGGCCTCCGGCCTCGCGCACGCGCTCACCGGCATCCACGCGGCCGGTCTCATCCACCGCGACCTGAAGCCGTCGAACATCCTGGTCACGATCGACGGCCCGCGCGTCATCGACTTCGGCATAGCCCGCGCCCTTGAAACGGTCACCGACGGGGGCCTGACCCGCACCGGCGCACTCGTCGGCTCGCCCGGCTTCATGGCACCCGAGCAGGTCCGCGGTGACCGGGTGACTCCCGCCTGCGACATCTTCTGCCTCGGGTCCGTCCTCGCGTACACCGCGACCGGGCGGATGCCGTTCGGTACGGCGGACAGCGGGGTCCATGCGCAGATGTTCCGTATCGCGCAGGAGGAACCGGAACTGGAGGGCGTGCCCGCGGGGTTGCTGGACCTGGTCCGCGACTGCCTGCACAAGGAGCCCGACGCCCGGCCGACGCTGCCACAGATCCTGGAGCGTACGACGGCCGATGCGGACGGCGAGCCGTGGCTGCCGGGGGCGCTGATCGCGCAACTGGGCCGCCATGCGGTGCAGTTGCTGGAGTTCGAGCAGCCGAGGACGCTCGCGCAGGCGCCCGTGGTGCAGCCCCCGACGATGACGGCGCCCGCGGCGCCGTCGACGCCCGTACGGCCGCCGATGCCGACTGCTCCGCTGCCACCCCCTCCGACCCCTGCGCGGGGGCCCGCGTACGGCTATCCACAGCCGTATCCCCCGTACACGACCCCTGCGCCGGATCCGGCTGCCGCACCGCGGCACACCTCCCGCGCCGGCACCATCGCCCTGATCGCCGTCGCTTTGGTGGTCGCGGTCGGCGCGGGCACCTCGGTGTACGCCTTCATGTCCAAGGACACGTCCGCCACGGCCGATCCCAACACCGGCACCACCAACAGCGCGTCCCCGTCGAAATCCCCCGCCACCACCACCACCCCGACGGACACCCCCTCGACCTCCTCCCCCTCCCAGGCCGTGGGCGGCGGCGTCCCGGCCGCGTACGTCGGCAGCTGGCAGGCGTCGTTCGAGACGGCGGACGGCACCAACGTCCGCAGCATGACGATCACGCAGGGCACCACGGGCGAACAGGTCATGACCCTGTCCGGCACCGGGCCGAACTACGACTGCCGCTGGTCCGCCACCCTCCGCACCCCGGGCCCGCCCCTCGAACTGGGTCCCACCCAGGTCACGTTCGGCGATGCGACGAGCTGCTCCCCGGGCCAGTGGAGCCGCCTGGACATGCCCGACGGCAACACGATCATCCGCGAACTCGTCGGCTCGGGCGGCGAGCCCCTCACGTACACGAAGACGAACTGAAGGTCACGCGCAGGCCGGTTCAGGCCCAGGTCTGCGAGTAGTAGTTGCGGTAGTTCCTGCGGCCCTGGGCCGACTGGATCCAGCGGCTGATGATCAGTATGAACAGACTCGCCACGATCACCCCGAGTCCCGGACCGACAGCGCCGAGCGGTCCGAGGCCGACGTCGATCCCCTCGATCGTCTGCGACCCGGCGGCGGCCTGCTGCGAGGCGGGCGGTACGGGCGGCGCCGGCGCGGCGGCCCCCGCGGCAGCCGAAGCCCCGCCCGCCAGGCGCACCCCGAGCGCCGCCATCGCCTTCGTCGCCGGCTGGAAGTACGTCACACCCCCGGTCGTGCAGTCCCCGTTGCCCCCCGACGTCACGCCCAGCGCCAGCCCCTGAGCGAACATCGGGCCCCCGCTGTCACCGCCCTCGGCGCAGACCGTGGTCTGGATCAGTCCGGTGACCGTGCCCTCGGGGTAGTTGACCGTCGCGTTCAACGCGGTCACCTCCCCGGTGCGGAACCCTGTCGTACTGCCGCTGCGGAACACCTTCTGCCCGACGAAGGGATCGGCTGCCCCGACGATCCGGATCCCGCGCCCCTCGCCGATGTCCACAATGCCGACGTTCTGAACGGACTCGCCGTTCTCATAGCGCACAAGGGAGAAGTCCTTGCCCGGGAAGCTGGAGGCGACGGTGGTGCCGAGCTTCGCTGTGCCTTGGCCGTCCGCGAACCAGGTGGTGCCGACCGGGCCGCAGTGTCCGGCCGTCAGCACAAACGAGTTCTGGCCGTCGGTCACGTTGAAACCCGCCGAACAACGGCTGACGCCCGCGAAGATCGGCGCGGCCCCGTTCAGCCTCGTGGTGAAGGTACCCGCTGTCCGTTCCATGTGGACGAAGCCGCCGATCCGCTCGGCGACGCCCGACATACGCGACCAGTCGGCGGCGGAGACGCTGCTGTCGGCCTGCACCACGACCTGGTTGGACGCGTAGTCCACCGCCCACGCGGTGCCGGTCACCCGGGGCGCCTCACGCAGGGCCTCCGTGGCCGAGCGGAGCCGGTTCATGCTGTACCGCACCACCCTGGTGTCCGCGCCGGTCCGCTGGACCTGCGCAGCCGCGTCCGTGTCGGTCACCGCGACGACCCGGCGGCCGTCGGCCCCCATCCAGCTGCCCGCGGTACGGGACGTGCCGAGCCGCGAGACGACATCCGCGGTCGGATCGGCGGTCTGCGAGGTCCCGCCCGGGGCCGGCTGTTCGCCCGCCATGGCGCTCGAGACCATCACTCCACCCCAGACCAGCCCGCCGACAGCCGCCAGCCGGGCGATCCGCTGGAGGTTCCGTCGTGCGTGCCTCATCGCGGCCCCAAGGTCGTACCGACACTGTGTCCAAGGATCCATACGTGCCGCAGGGCCATCCTGTTCATCCGGCACCGAGGAGGGATGCGGGCGGGCATTGTGCAGGAGCAAAGGGTGCACGAACCGGGCCGCGGCCGTCGGCGGAAGACGCGGGGGCAGCGGGACAGCGGCCGGATCCGCCCCCGGCAGGGCAGGCGCGGGCAGATAACTCGCTTGGGTACGAGCCGAGTTGATGCATGTGACGCCCCGTGGCCAGGCCCGGCGGAACACAGCCCTCGCTGACAGGAGGAGACTCTCACCTCACCCGCGTGACCCGGTAACGCTTTGCCGGTTGGGCCGACACGGACCGATCCCGGCCTGAGCCCGGTCCGTGGGTGTGGGTGTGGGTGTGGGTGTGGGTGTGGGTGTGGCGTGGTGTCTCGCCCGGGGTGGGCGGGTTGGTGGGTGCGGTGTGGCGGGTTGGCGGGTGTGGCGCGGGG
>NZ_JBIAPT010000019.1:0-39838 GCF_042888425.1 Streptomyces sp. NPDC002889 | reverse complement strand
GGCCGCCCTCCTGGTTGGCCAGGTCCGCGGGTGTGGCGCGGGGCCGCCCTCCTGGTTGGCCAGGTCCGCGGGTGTGGCGCGGGGCCGCCCTCCTGGTTGGCCAGGTCCGCGGGTGTGGCGCGGGGCCGCCCTCCTGGTCTTGATGGTGGCGGCTTCGGGTCGGGCGTCAAGGGCGCTCGGTCGTTCCTCCCTCGCGTCGCCGTTGGCGATTTCGCTGCGCTTCACCCTTGACTCCCGCCCCTTCACCGCCGGGAAATGCTCTTGGGAGGGCGGCCGGGGGATGGGGGCCGCTGGAGGTGGGCTGGGGCTTCTCGCCGTGCGCGGTCCGCCGACCGGTGGTGGGTTGCGCGGCTGAATGGGGCGGTGGCGGCGCGATAAGCGGCTGTCGGCCGTCCGCGAGCGGGGTTCAGGACCGCTGGTCACTGTGCGGGGTGAGGAGAGGGCCGGCACGGGTCGAGGCGGTGGGCGGCTGCGGATGGTCGGGGGTTCCGGGCACTCCAAATGCCTGACATACCCCTCAATGTCCCTTGTATGGAACAGGTCGTGTACGCGGATTCCGGTGAGACCGGAATCCGCGTACAAGAACTCAGGGAGGGGGTCACTATGCCTCTTTTGCCCCATGGGATTGCCCGGCGACGCCCGACCAGCCCCCCACACACCCACTCCCCCCACCACCGAACAGTGACCGGCGGGCCTGAACCTCAACTCCCCGGCCAGCGTCACCCACCGAGCAGACCCGGGCCACCCCACTCAACTCCCGTGCACCACCCACCGCACAGTGACCAGCGGTCCTGAACCCCAGCCCGGAACATGCCTGCGGTCGCCGAGCTCGCCCGTCACCGCCCCATTCAACTGCCGCGCAACCCACCCACGGCCCGCAGCCGCCCGAAACGAACGGCCCCGCACGGACCCCCTGCGCCGCACCTTTCCCCCGGCCGCCCTCCCAAGTGCATTTCCCGGCGGTGGAGGGGCGGGGGTCAAGGGTGAAGCGAAGCGAAATCGCCAACGGCGACGCGAGGGAGGAACGACCGAGCGCCCTTGACGCCCGACCCGAAGCCGCCACCATCAAGACCAGGAGGGCGGCCCCACACCACACCCCCGGACCCGGCCAAACCCGAGACCGGCCCCACACCACACCCCCGGACCCGGCCAAACCCGAGACCGGCCCCACACCACACCCCCGGACCCGGCCAAACCCGAGACCGGCCCCACACCCAACAACCCGACCGGGCCCAGGCCGAGACCGGCGCCCCACGCACACCAACCCGGTCCACCCCCGGACCGGACCGGCCCCACGCCCCTCACCCCGACCCGGTCCACCCCCGGACCGACTCCCGCCCCCGCCCCCCTAGTCGCACAGGGCCGTGAACATGCCACCCGCGTAGCAACGCTGTGGAAGGATCACCACCGTGGACGCCCTGACGCCCGACGACCCTTCCAGCATCGGTCCGTTCCGCCTCATCGGTCGCCTCGGCTCCGGGGGCATGGGCCGGGTGTACCTCGCCCGGTCCGAGGGCGGGCGCACCGTCGCGGTGAAGCTGGTGCACTCCCAGCTCGCCGCGCAGGACGAGTTCCGGCGCCGGTTCGCGCGCGAGGTGGCCTCCCTGGAGCGGGTCGGCGGCGAGGTGACCGCTCCGCTGATCGCGTCCGACATGACGGCGGAGGCGCCCTGGGTGGCACTCACCTACGTACCCGGGCCCTCGCTGCGGACCGTCGTCGGTGAGGAGTTCGGCCCGCTGCCGCCGGCCACCGTGCTGGCGCTCGCGAGCAAGCTCGCCGACGCACTCGCGCACATCCACTCCGCCGGCCTGGTCCACCGTGACCTCAAGCCGTCCAACATCCTGCTGACCGTGGACGGTCCGCGGATCATCGACTTCGGCATCGCCCGGGCCGTGGACACCGTCACCGACGGCGGGCTCACCAGCACCGGCGCCGTCATCGGGTCACCGGGGTTCATGTCGCCCGAGCAGGTACGCGGCGAGAAGGTCACACCCGCCTCCGACATCTTCTGTCTGGGCGCGGTACTGGCGTACGCGGCCACCGGCGTGGCGCCGTTCGGGTCGGCGGACAGCGGCGCTCACGCCATCATGTTCCGCATCGCGCACGACGAGCCGGACCTCACCGTGCTGCCGCAGGAGCTCGGGCCGGTGGTACGGGCCTGTCTGGAGAAGGATCCGCAGCGGCGCCCCTCGGCTTCCGTGCTCGCCGCGACGCACCCGGGGCCCGGGGACACCTGGCTGCCCGCGGGGGTCCTGGCCCGGCTCGGGCGCAGTGCGGCCCAGGTGCTGGACGCGGACACACCCCCGCCCGGCCAGGGGGATCCCACACCGGTCGACGAGCCCGACGCACCGTCGGCGCACCGCCGTCGGCGCACCACGGTGCTGGCCACGGCCGCGGCGGTGGCCGTGCTCGCGGCCGGGGGCGCTGCCGCCGCGGCGTTCTGGCCGGAGAAGCAGAACGACGCCAAGAACGGCGCGCACTCCCCTGCGGCGTCGGGCGGCAGCACCGCGGCCACCACCACGTCCGGGGCCGTCCCCGACGCGTTCCTCGGCGCATGGGAAGGCGTGCTCGAAGGAACCGCCGAGGCGCCGTACGCGACCGGTCGTATCGAGATCTCCCAGGGGCGTACGGGCGAGAAGGCCGCGGTGTACGTGATGGTCACCGGAGAACGGCTGTGCATGGGCCGGTCCGTGCTCGTGTCGGCCGACGCCGACCGGATCGTCTTCGGCGAGAGCGATGTGACCGTGAGCGTGCCCGAGAAACAGTGCACGCCGGCCGCGCACCAGACGCTCACGGTGCGCTCCCCGGCTGTCCTGGAGTGGAAGTCCGGGACCGTCACCTCGACCTTCCGGAAGTCGAAGGCCGGGACGGACATCGTGCCGGCGAAGTTCGTGGGCAGGTGGAAGCAGGATTTTTCCGGCCCCGAAATGTCGGCGGAGCAGGCGGCGTTGTACGACTACGGCCTGACCGTCACACAGGGCCCGGTCGGCGCCCCGCTCGTACGCTTCGAGGAGTCGTATCCGAAGAGGGACGCCGACACGGGCGAGCCCGTCCCCGGCCTGGTCCACTGCGCGAGCACGGCGGTGCTGGGCGGAGTCGGCAACCTGGTGGTCCTCGGCCCGCCCACGCCCGACGACGCGGCGTCCGACGCCGAGTGCTCACCCTCCGGGTCGTCGGCGAATCTGCGCATCGACAGCTTCCAGGGCAAGGAGCGGCTGCTGATGTACGGGATGAGCGCCGACGGGGAGCCCGGGGAGTACTACCGTCAGTGATCACGCGGCTGTGGGATCTGCGCCATGGAGTGAGCGCACTCATCCCAGCAGCGTGATCACCGCGCTGCCCAGCAGGACCGGATGGACGAACCGGTCGGTGGCGACGGGCGGGAAGCGCCGCACAAGGGGTCACGTACGGCCCCCGAGCGCTGGTACGGGCACAAACTGCCGTATCCGTTCGCCGAGTTGAGGCATCGTGCGCCACGCGGCCACGAGCGGCGCGCCGCCGTACTGCCCGCCGGGAGCAGGAAGTACGCACTGCGGCGGCCGCTCGCATCGACCACGACCGGACCGGGCTCGCCACCGGTCATGTGGTCAGCGACAGCGGCGGCGGCAGCTGCATCGAGGCCGCCTTCGACTGGCACAAGTCCTCGTACAGCAGCGCCAGTGGCGGCGACTGCATCGAAGTCGCCGCCTGCCCCCACACCGTCCACGTCCGCGACTCCAAGGTCCCCGAGAGCCCGGTGTTCACCGTGGCCCCCGAGGCCTGGACAGCGTTCGTCGGCCACGCCGCCCGGGCGTAGCCGACGCGGAAGTCAGTTCTCGGCCGGGAACACCCTGGTCACCTTGCCCTTGAGATCGGCGGTCAGGTGACCGCCGGCGTAATCGTCGGCGAAGTGGACCGCCAGGCCGAGCGGAGTGCCGAAGGTTTCGTCCGCATTCTCGACCAGGATGTAACGCATGGTCGGTTTCTTCACGTTCAGGTCTTTCTCCGCCCTCTTCAGCAGGGCGGGGACGACGTCCCAGTCGATGTCGTCCATGCTGAACGGGAGGTCGCCGCCCGACAGCGAGCCGCTGATGATTCCCTTCTCCACTCCCTGGCCGGGGCGGTAGGTGTAGCTGTCGTACTTGGTGTTGCTGCCCTTGACCATGACCTCCAGGGACACGTAGTCCTGGTAGACGGTGAAGTCCCCCACGCGGTCCGTGCCCGTCGCGGCCTTGATCTCCTTGACCGCCGTCCGGATGCCGTCCGGTGTCAGCAGTTTGCTCTTCGCGGCGGCCTGCGACGGCGTGGGAGTGGGCGTCGGAGTGGGTGCGGGCGTCCGCGACCCGGTGACGGAGGGACCACCCGGTGAGTTCGACGCTGTCTCGCGGCCCTTCTCGCCGTCGTCCGGCAGCAGGGACCAGACCAGTACGCCCGCCAGCGCAGTTGCGGCCACGGACGACGCGATCGCGACGCGGCGCTTCGCGCGGCCGCCGGACGGGGGCGGGGGCGGGGTCTGCCGCGTCGGGCCCGCCGGGTAGGTGGTCGGTGGCGTCCCCGGATAGGGCATGCCGTCCTGCGGAGTCGGCGGCCCGAAGCCGGCCGCAGGTCCGTAGCCGACCGGAGGCCCGAAGCCGGCCGGTACGGACGGGCCTCCCGGCGGGGGCGTCAGCCGGTACGACGTGGCGGTCGGCCCGCCGGTCCCGCTCGCAGCGTTCTGTCCGCCCTCCACCACGGCCGCGAGCATCCGGTCGACGCTCTCCGGGTCCGGCCGCCCGGCCGGGTCCTTGACGAGTACGGCGGCCAGGACCCCGGTCAGCGGCCCCGCCTGGCGAGGCGGCGGGAGCTCCTCGCTGAGGACGGCGGCCAGGGTCGCCAGCGTCGTCCCCCTGCGCAGCGGGTTGTTCCCCTCGACGGCGACGTACAGCATCATCGCCAGCGACCACAGGTCGGAGCCGGGTCCGCCGTCGTCGCCGGAGATGCGCTCGGGGGCCATGTAGTCGGGCGTGCCGATGATGGACCCGGTCGCGGTCAGGACGGTCGACTCCCTGATCGCGGCGATCCCGAAGTCGGTGAGCACCGGGCGGCCGTCGGGCCGCAGCAGGACGTTCGCGGGCTTGACGTCCCGGTGCTGGATCCCGACGTCGTGCGCGGCCCGCAGCGCGGCCAGCACCTCACGCCCGAGCCGGGCGGCCTCGACGGGCGCCATCGGCCCCTTCTCCAGCCGGTCCTGGAGCGATCCGCCGGTCACCAGTTCCATGACGATCCACGGGTAGGTGAGACCACCGCCGTCCACCACGTGGTGAATGGTCACCACATTGGGGTGGTCGACCCGCGCGAGCGCCCGCGCTTCCCGCAGCACGCGGGCCCGCAGCATCGCCGCCGCCTCCGGGTCGTACTCCGCGAGCCCCGGATCGGACGGCCGCACCTCCTTGAGCGCAACGGCCCGGTCCAGCACCAGATCGCGCGCCCGCCACACCATGCCCATACCGCCGCCGCCGAGCCGCGCCTCCAGCTCGAAACGCCCGTCGATGACCCGTCTGCCGGATTCCCCGTCGCTCATGGCCGGGAGCCTACGAGGTGCCGGTGACACGGCCTCGCGCAGGTGCCTCCATCGCTTCCCGGCCGACGCGCTCTACGCTGCCCGCGTGCATCGCACCGAGGAGCTCGCCGAAGGCGCCGGACCGTTCACCACCAAGCTGACCTGGCGCAGCGCCGACGGCGGGATCGCGGTCTGGGAGTCGCGCGCGGTGCGCAAGCTGGGTGCGCTCACCGTGCGGGCCGACGAGGACGCGAAAGCCGTACTGCATCCGGCGGACAGCGAGTCCCTTCGGCGGCTGTGGACGCTGAACACCATCGCCGCCGTGTCGTTCACGATCGGCGGCACGCTGTTCGCGCTCGGCGCCGCCTACGCACTCACGTCGAGCAGTCCGACGGCAGGCGTGTCGATCTACTTCGCGGGAGGGCTCTTCTTCAATGCCGGCGGCTATGCCTCCCTGCTCCAGGCCGTCAACGCGCCCCGTCGGCGCAGCGGTTCCGACACTCTGGAGCCCGTCCCATGGCGGTGGTGGAGCTACGAACCGATGCGGATCGACTGGCTCGGCACGTTCCTGCTGTTCGCCGGGACGCTCGTGTTCGGCGTCAACCTGCTCGACTCGTTCCTGGAAGGACTCACCGCCCAGCAGGCGAACCGGCTGATCTGGGCGCCCGACATCATCGGCTGCGTGCTGTTCCTGATCTCCGGCCAGCTCGCCCTGGCCGAGGTGAGCCACGGGCGGGCGAGCCTGCGCGTGCACGACCTCGGCTGGTGGATCGTCGTGGTCAACCAGCTGGGGTCCGTGCTCTTCATGGTGGCGGCTCTGGCGGACTTCACCGTGCCGGGTACGGGCAACCTGGTGAGCGCGGCCGTGGCCGACTGGGGGACGCTGACCGGAGCGCTGTGCTTCGCCGTCGGCGGCGTACTGCAGGCCTTCGAGCACCCCTGAACGGACCATGCCGGGCAGGATCCGGACAAGGATTGGCTCTCGGTCGACGAGCAGCCGCCGTGCCCGGCTGCAAGGATCGGACGGGCAGAGCAACCGCGGTCACGAGGGAGTCGGCGATGAGCAGGGTCTGGCTGGTCACGGGAGCGAACAGCGGCTTCGGCCGGGCGATCACCGAGGCGGCCGTGGCCGAAGGCGATGTCGTCGTCGCCACCGCACGCCGTGTCGGCACACTGGACGAGGTGGTCGCCGCCCATGGCGGCAAGGTGGAGGCGCTCCCCCTGGACGTGACCGACACCGCCGCCGCTCATGACGTCGTGCGGCAGGTCGTCGACCGCCACGGCCGGATCGATGTTCTGGTCAACAACGCGGGCCGCACCCATGTCGGCGCGGTCGAGGAGACCACGGACGCCGAGCTGCGTTCGCTGTTCGACGTCCATCTCTTCGCCCCCGCCACGCTGACCCGGGCCGTCCTGCCGCACATGCGTGCCCGCCGCTCGGGTGCCGTCGTGCAGCTGAGCAGCATGGGCGGCCAGCTGTCCTTCGCCGGGTTCGGGGCCTACAGCGCCACCAAGTTCGCGCTGGAGGGCATGTCAGAAGCGCTGGCCGACGAGGTGCGTCCGCTGGGCATCAAGGTACTGATCGTCGAGCCCGGATCCTTCCGCACCGGCTTGTTCGGCAACAAGAGCGAGAGCGGGGAGATCACCGGCGCCGCGGACTACGCGGACACGGTCGGCGCGACCCGGCGGATGGTCGCGTCGGGGGACGGCAGCCAGCCGGGCGACCCGGCGAAGGCGGCCGCCGCGATCCTCGCGGCGCTGAACGCGGACGACACACCGCTGCGTCTCGCGCTCGGCGACGATGCGATCGATGCGGTGCTCGGCCATCTCGACACCGTGCGGGCGGACATCATCGCCTGGGAGAAGATCGGCCGCGACACGCGTCTCACCTGGAGCAGACGACAGGGGCGCCCCGCACACATCCGGGACGCCCCTGCGGTAAGCCGTACCAGCCGTACTACAGGAACGAGTTGATCTCGATCGTCTCGGTCCGGCCCGGGCCGACGCCGATCGCCGAGATCGGCGCGCCCGACATCTCCTCCAGCGCCTTCACATAATCCTGCGCGTTCTTCGGCAGGTCGGCGAAGGTCTTCGCCTTGGTGATGTCCTCGGACCAGCCCGGCAGCATCTCGTAGATCGGCTTCGCGTGGTGGAAGTCGGTCTGCGAGTACGGGAGTTCCTCGACGCGCTTGCCGTCGATGTCGTACGCGACGCAGACCGGGATCTGCTCCCAGCCGGTCAGTACGTCCAGCTTGGTGAGGAAGAAGTCGGTCAGGCCGTTGACCCGGGTCGCGTACCGCGCGATCACCGCGTCGAACCAGCCGCAGCGGCGGTCGCGACCGGTGGTGACGCCCCGCTCGCCGCCGATGCGGCGCAGCGCCTCGCCGTCCGCGTCGAACAGCTCGGTCGGGAACGGGCCCGCGCCGACGCGCGTGGTGTACGCCTTGAGGATGCCGATGACCCGGCTGATCTTCGTCGGTCCCACACCCGAGCCCGTGCAGGCGCCGCCCGCGGTCGGGTTGGAGGAGGTGACGAAGGGATACGTGCCGTGGTCGACGTCCAGCAGGGTTCCCTGACCGCCCTCGAAGAGAACGACCTTGCCCTCGTCGATGGCGTTGTTCAGGATCAGCGTGGTGTCGGCGACGAACGGCTTGATCTGCTCCGCGTACTGGAGCATCTCCTCGACGATCTTGCCCGGCTCGATCGCGCGCCGGTTGTAGACCTTGGCGAGCAGCTGGTTCTTGGACTCCAGCGCCGCCTCGACCTTCTGCTCCAGGATGGACTCGTCGTAGAGGTCCTGGACGCGGATGCCGATGCGGTTGATCTTGTCGGCGTAGGTCGGGCCGATACCGCGGCCGGTCGTGCCGATCTTCCGCCTGCCGAGGAAGCGTTCCGTCACCTTGTCGACGGTGACGTTGTACGGAGTGATCAGATGGGCGTTACCGCTGATCAGGAGCTTGGACGTGTCGACGCCGCGGTCGTTCAGCCCGCTCAGCTCGGAGAGCAGAACCGCCGGGTCCACGACGACACCGTTGCCGATGACCGGGGTGCACCCCGGCGAGAGGATTCCGGAAGGGAGGAGATGCAGCGCATACTTCTGGTCACCGACCACAACTGTGTGGCCGGCGTTGTTACCGCCCTGATAGCGCACTACATAATCGACGGATCCACCGAGCAGATCGGTGGCCTTTCCCTTGCCTTCGTCACCCCACTGAGCACCGAGCAGCACAAGTGCGGGCACAGGCGTACACCCCTTCCGGGCGGGGCAAGACCAAGGTCAGGGGGCCTGAGCCGTGCCTGAGTCTTCGGACCGGTTGCCCCGGAATAGACGAAGCCCCTGGCGCAATAGCGCAAGGGGCTCTTGCACAAAGATGCTACCCGAGGAAGGACCGAGGTGTCGGATCACGCCCAGCTGCTGGTGGTCATCGACCCGGTCGCCCGCCGAACCGACGGCGAGTCCGTGCGTATCGCGAAGGATGTGCTGTGTGGCGGGT
This sequence comes from Streptomyces sp. NPDC002889, assembly GCF_042888425.1. Classification (NCBI taxonomy): domain Bacteria; kingdom Bacillati; phylum Actinomycetota; class Actinomycetes; order Kitasatosporales; family Streptomycetaceae; genus Streptomyces; species Streptomyces sp. NPDC002889. The sequence goes on along the minus strand of NZ_JBIAPT010000019.1, from coordinate 30,826 downwards.
CGGAGGCGAAAATCTGTCTTCCCGAGGGTCCTGAGGAATTCGCCCGGGCCCTCGCCCGAAGGGGTGGGCGCCGGCCCGTCGTGGTGGGTGACGACCGGGCACTGCTGCGGGCCGTGACCCTGCTGCACCGCGACCGCTGGCTCGGCGACGGTGCGCTGGCCCTGATCCCCGTGGGCGCAGCCGTACAGCTCGCGCACTCGCTCGGCGTGCCCGCCGGGCCGGTCGCGGCGGCGCGCGCGGTCCTGGACGGGGCCGTACGGCGGCTGGACCTGCTGGTCGACGAGAGCGACGGCGTGGTGCTGGGCGATCTGGCCATCCCGGCCGGGCACGATCCGGAACGTGAGGGCGTCGACGGGGAGGGCGCGTCGGTGTGGAGCGCCTGCCGCTCCCTGGTCCGCACCCTCGTCCGCCCGGCCCCGTCGGCCCACGCGCCCCGCCGGCACCGGCTGCGCGTGGAGGCCGACGGGATACTGCTGACGGACCTGGACCGGCCGGTGGAGGGCGTGACCGTCCGTACGGACGGCGGCCGCGCGGAGGTGACCGTCCAGCACCACGCGCATTCCGACCCGGTCCGCACCCAGGCGCTGACGGTCACGGTCTCGGGCGCGGACTTCCGCTACCGCGCGGACGCCCTGATCACGGGCCCGGTCCGGACGCGTACGTGGACGCTGCGGCCGGGGGCCTGGGGGCTGACGCTGCCGGCCGCGGCGGCGGCCGCCTCGGGGGCATAGGGCCGACAGCGTCCGGGCACCGCGCGCATAACGGCCCGCAGCGCGCCGCGAGTCCTCGCCGTTACAGAAAGCGGGTCCGCATCAGGGCGCCTGCGGGCCTCTGCCCGCGGGCGCGAGGGGGCCGACAAGGGCTTGTTGTTGATCGTTGTACGGGCCGGTGCACTGTGCAGGCAGTGCCACCCTGCCCTGCCCGCGGATGCGTGCTCCCCGCATGCGACGGTTACAGAAATGTCCGTGCTGCGTAACACGCGTTGATTTGCCCGCTTTACGGCGGTGGCGGTCGGCCAAGGTGTGGTCCTCGGCTCCGGCCGGGACCCAGCCACCGCGCGACGAGCCCCTGAGCAGGGCCGGAGCGCCTCCACCTGAGGGAGCATCATGTCTGCTTCTCGCACCGCTCGCCGTCTGGCCGCTGCCGTTCTGGCGTCCGGCGCCGTCGTCGCCTCGATCGCGATGCCGGCATCGGCCGACGACGGCCGCGACCGCGGCCGCCACTACGACCGGCGCTCGGCCGTCGCCCTCGGCCACATCCAGTACAACAGCCCCGGCCGCGACGACTACTCCAACCGCAGCCTCAACGCGGAATGGGTCGACGTCACCAACACCGGCCGCCGCTCCGTCGATCTCGAGGGCTGGACGCTGACAGCCAGAGACGGCAAGCGCTACACCTTCGAGGACGTGCGCCTGGCCGGCCACTCCACCATCCGCGTCCACACCGGGGTCGGCCGCGACACCCGTCGCGACGTCTACCAGGACCGCCGCAGCTACGTATGGGACAACTGGTCCGACAGGGCCACCCTCCGCGACGAGGACGGCGACACCGTGGACACCGCTTCCTGGGGTCGCCGGCACAGCGACCGCCACCACGGTGATCACAACGACGTCGACTACAACGACCGGGACCGCGACCGCCACCACGGCCAGCGCCGCCACAGCGACGACAACGACCGCGACCGCCACCACGGCCAGCGCCGCCACAGCGACGACAACGACCGCGACCGCCACCACGGCCAGCGCCGCCACAGCGACGACAACCACCGCGACCGCCACCACGGCCAGCGCCGCCACAGCGACCGCCCCTGATCCTGATCCACCTGTCCGCGCCCGCGTCCTTGCCGGACGCGGGCGCCGCGCTCGTCCCCGAGGCGCGCCGCGCCCCGGATCAGGCCTGTTCCGAGGCGGCCTCGCGGTGGGCACGCCGGCGGTCCATCAGGCCGATCAGCTCCTTCCGCAGGAACCCGAAGAACTCCGCCGTCTCTGCCGCCCGCGCCCCCGCGGCCGTGTCCGGCCCAGGATCTCCGCACCCTCGCCAGCACCTTCTCAGTGGCCACGGGTCTGGTGGGCCTGCGGCGCCGGGACATCACCACATGATGGTCAGGGCCGGAGGACTTCCGGATCGGTCCGGCCACCGTCCGCGGAAGGGCACCCCCGGCCCGAGGGGAACCGTACGGGCACCCGTCAGAGCTCGACCCGCAGTTCCTTCAGACCGCGGATCACGAAACCCGGCTTGCGCTCCGGCTCCGCGGAGAGGCGCAGCGTCGGGGCCCGGTCCAGCAGCGCCGACAGGGACGAGAGAAGTTCGACGCGGGCAAGGGGCGCCCCGATGCAGTAGTGGATGCCCGCACTGAAGGAGATGTGCGGGTTGTCCTGGCGGGACAGGTCGAGGGTGTCGGGGTGGGCGAAGACGTCCTCGTCGCGGTTTGCCGACCCGAAGAGGAGGGCGACCTCCGAGCCGCGGGGGATCGTCGTGCCGTCGATCTCCAGGTCGTCGAGGACCCAGCGCTCGAAGAGCTGGAGCGGGGTGTCGTACCGCATCAGCTCCTCCACAGCTGTGGACAACAGCGAGCGGTCGCCGCGCAGGGCTGCCAGCTGCTCGGGGTGGCGGAAGAGCGCCAGCCAGCCATTGACGGTGGCGTTCACGGTCGCCTCGTGGCCCGCGTTCAGAAGGAGCACGCAGGTCGAGATCATCTCCTGCTCGCTGAGCCTTTCGCCCTCGTCGTACGCGGCGATCAGACCCGAGATCAGGTCCTCTCCCGGCTCCTTGCGGCGGGCCGCTATCAACTCCCGCAGACAGGAAGAGAATTCGACGGACGCCCGGACGGCCCGGCGCGCCGTGTCCTCGGACGGGCTCAGCTCGTACATCCCGCAGATGTCCGCCGACCACGGCCGCAGCTGCCCACGGTCGGAGTCGGGAATGCCCAGCATCTCCGCGATGACCGCGACCGGCAGCGGCTCGGCGACCGCGCTGAGCAGATCGCCGCCGCCGTCCGCGACCAGGGCGCCCACCAGCTCGGAGGCGAGAGCGTGGATGTACGGGCGCAGCCGCTCGACCGTGCGCGGCGTGAACGCCTTCGAGACCAGGCGCCGGATGCGGGTGTGGTCCGGGGCCTCCAGGTCGAGCATCCCGTTGTCGTTGAGCGTGTGGAACGGCTCGTGCGCGGCGGGCGGCGGGGTACGCCCGAACTCCTCGTGGGTGAAGCGATGGAGATACGTACGGCCGAGCCGCCGGTCCCGCAGCAGCGCGGAGACGTCGGCGTGCCGTGGAACGAGCCACTGCCGGGTCGGTTCGAACCAGTGCACCCTGCCGCGTGCCCGCAGCTCGGCGAAGGCGGGATACGGGTCGGCGACGAAGGCCGGCGACCAGGGTTCGAAAAGAGCGTCCGAGGCGTCCATGGGCGGACGCTAACCCCGGCTACCCCGGTGTGACCAGCCTCGCCTCGTACGCGAACACCGCCGCCTGTGTTCTGTCCCGCAGGCCCAGTTTCACCAGGACCCGGCTCACATGTGTCTTGATGGTCGACTCGGCGACCACCAGATGGGAGGCGATCTCCGCATTCGACAGGCCCTGGGCGATCAGGACCAGGACCTCCGTCTCACGTTCCGTCAGATCACCGACCTGCGTCAGGGCGGCCGGCCGCGGGGTCTCCGCGAGCTTGGAGAACTCGGTGATCAGGCGGCGGGTGACCGTCGGGGCCAGCAGGGCCTCGCCCGCCGCGACCACGCGTACGCCGTCGGCGAGCTGCCGGGCGGAAGCGTCCTTGAGCAGGAAGCCGGACGCCCCGGCGCGCAGCGCCTGGTAGACGTACTCGTCGAGGTCGAAGGTGGTCAGCACCAGCACCTTGGACTCGCCGGGCCCGGCGATGATCTCGCGGGTCGCCTCGATGCCGTTCAGCTCCGGCATCCGGATGTCCATGAGCACGACATCGGGCGCGAGTTCGGCGGTCTTGGTGACCGCCTCCCGGCCGTTGACCGCCTCGCCGACGACCTCGATGTCGGGCATCGCGTTCAGCAGGACCGAGAAGCCCTCGCGGACCATCATCTGGTCGTCGACGATGAGGACGCGGATGGTCATGACGCCTCCTCGGCGACGGCCCGGGCGACGGGGATGAAGGCGGTGACCTCGTACCCGCCCTCCTCGGTGGGCTCGGCCCTCATCTCGCCGTTCAGCATCGTCACCCGCTCGCGCATACCCGTGATCCCGTGGCCGGCGCCCGGCGAGGGTTTGACCAGGCCCTGGGGCGGGGTGTTGACGATCCGCAGGCCCAGGCCGCCCAGCACGTACGAGATCTCGATCCTCGCCGTCGATCCCGGCGCGTGGCGCAGCGCGTTGCTCAGCGCTTCCTGAATGATCCGGTAGGCAGACAGCTCGATGCCCTGCGGCAGCGGCCGGACCGCGCCCGTGATCGTCTTCTGGGTCGAAAGGCCGGCCTCGTTCACATTGGCCAGCAGGTTGTCGAGGTCGGCGAGTACCGGCTGGGGGGCGTCGGGCGCCTCGTAGTCCTCGGCCCGTACGACGCCGAGGATGCGGCGCAGCTCGGTCAGCGCGGCGACCGCGTTCTCGCGGATCGTGGCGAACGCCTTCTCGAGCTCCGGCGGCGGGTTCTCCACGCGGTACGGCGCGGCTTCCGCCTGGATCGCGACGACCGACATGTGGTGCGCGACCACGTCGTGCAGTTCGCGGGCGATGGTGGTGCGCTCCTCCAGCAGCGTGCGGCGGTCGCGTTCGACGGCGGTGACGCTCTGCTGGACGGCGACCTCCTCCTTCGCCTCGCGGCGGATGTGCCGCATGGTCACGACCAGCAGGACGACCGCGGCGACGAACAGCATCGGCGGGACGGTGTCCATGCCGTACTCGGAGCTCAGGTAGACCTCGGCGAACAGCCCGAACACGGCGGTCAGCACCCACATCCAGGCGGCGGTGCGCGGCCGGGTCCGGGCGGCGACGACGGTGAGGACCACGAGGTGGGAGACGAAGGTGGACGGGGACCACGGCCAGCCGTCCCACATCGATCCCAGTGCCGCGAGGAACGGGGTGGACACGAGCGACAGCCAGAAGGCGGCTATGGGCCGCACCAGGGTGAGCAGGACCGCGGCTGCCGGTACGAAGCCGATGATGACGAGCAACTCGGGATCGCCGCTCCCGAGGACCAGGCCGTAGGCGATGAGCAGGACCAGCAGCCCGGCCGCCGCCACCGCGGCGTGCGGCATCCAGCCCGCATACTTGCGCAGGCGCCCCGGAAGCCGACGGACCAGCGGTCCGTCCTTGGACGCGGGCGGCAACGGCCGGTAGGCCAGGGCGTCGTGAATGAGGTCCCTGTGCAGTCCCTTGAGCGCGCTCAGCGCCAGTCGTATCTCGGGGCTGCCACTCCTGGCACCGGGGCGCGGTGTGCGCTGCGTGGTCTGCGAATCGGTCACGTCAGTCAAGGTACGGGGACGGACGGACGCGGTCGTCACCTGCGCTATGGATCCTTCCGCGTCCGTCCTGAGTACTACGAGGTCACGCCGGTCATGCCCTGAAGGCGTCCGCGTGCTCGGCGGCCCACTCGGCGAAGGTCCGTGCCGGGAGTCCGGTGACCTTCTCGACGGTGTCGGCGACGGTACGGCCGACGAGCGGGGTGTTCCCGTAGGCCTCCAGCAGGAAGCTGATCACGTCCTCCTGCAGACCCGCCCCACGCCACTGCTCGACCGCCTGCTCCTCGGTCAGTTCGACGAGCCGGATCCCCTGGCCGCGGGCGGCGGCGATTGCCTCGGTCTTGTCCTCGAGAGTCAGCACCTGCGGGCCGGTGATCACGTATTCCTGGCCGGCATGGCCGTCCTCGGTGAGGGCGACGGCCGCGACCGCGCCGATGTCCGCTTCGTGGACCATGGCGCTGAGCCGGTCCACGAACGGCTCGCGCACCTCGCCGTCGCCACGGATGCCGTCCGCCCACTCCAGGGCGTTGGCCATGAACTCCACCGGCACGAGGACGGTCCAGTCGATGCCTCCCCCGGAGTCACCGGCCCGGACCGCGTCCTCCAGCGGGCTCGGGCCACCGCCGTGCAGGACGGTGATCCGGCGTACGCCTGCCTCGCGGGCGAGCTCCACGATGCGCGGGCCGGTCTCCAGCGGGGCGAAGTAGGGGCCGCCGAAGGTGATCAGATGCAGGCCGGTGACGCCCTTCAGGGCGGCGGCGAGTGTGGCGGGGTCGGTGAGGTCGCCCTGCACGACCTCCACACCGTCGGGGAGGTCCGCCTTGGCGGGGTCGCGGGTCAGGGCACGTACGGAGTGTCCGCGGCGCAGGAGCTCCGCGACTACCTGGCGCCCGACGGTTCCGGTTGCTCCGGTCACGAGATTCGTCATGGGAAGAACGTATGAGGGCTTGCGGTCGGTTCCTGTCCGCAAGCCACTCGCTTCTCCCCCATGCTCACCAAGCGAGTTGGGCGATCTCCTCCGCGACGACGGCACAGGCGTCGGCGGCCGGGTCGATCAGCGGGAAGTGACCGACGTCCTCGAGCAGCGTCAACCCGACGGTCTCGCCGGCCTTCGCCGCCGCGTCGACGTACGCCTCGGCCACGGGGTACGGCACGACGATGTCGTCCCGGCCCTGGACGACCACGGTGGCGATGCCGGTGGGCAGCAGGGCAGCCGGATCGGCATGCGGGGCGCGGACCACGAACTCGTCCTCAGTGCCCAGCAGTTGAGTGACGGCATCGCCGCACACACCGAGCTCGACGGCCCGTGCGAAATCCGCGACCGGCGCGAGGGCGACGACGCCACGCACAGCGGGCGGTGCGGGCAGCCGCCAGGGGGAGCCCTCGGGCAGCACGTGGCGGGCGGCGGCCCACAGGGCGAGGTGCCCGCCGGCCGAGTGCCCGGTGACGACGATCCGCCGCGGATCGGCCTGCGGCAGCGCCTGCCGGACCAGATCCGGCAGCGCGTCCATGGCGGCGGCGACATCGTCGAACGTCTCGGGCCACCGCCCGGCGACCGGCCCGGTCCCGCCCTGCTGCGGAATCTCCCGCCCGCGCCGGTACTCCACGTTGGCGACGGCGAGCCCGCGGCGGGCCAGGAAGTCCGCGAAAGGCGTCACATGCTGCCGGTCGTACGGTGCGCGCCAGGCCCCGCCGTGCAGGAGGACGACCAGCGGGACATCGTCCTGCCCGCCCCGGGGCGCATAGAACTCGACGACGTGATCCGGGTGCTCCCCGTACCGGGCGGACACGTCCGGCGCGACGGCGGGGTGCGAAAAGGCCGACTCTTCCTCGGCGGCGTCACGGGCGACGGGGTCCGTCATGCGCTGCTCCAACTTCCCGCGGTGTGGATGTACGACGTGATCAGCGGGAAGCTACCAGCGCCCGGCACCGGGGGCGTACTGCCCGCGGGTGTCTGCGGTACGGACGACCCACGCCCATCACGCGGATGCGGCCACCGCCGGCCGGTGGACCCGCTGCCTGCGCGCGCATCGGTACTCCGCGCAGGCAGCGGGCCACCGTCCGGGGGTGCTACGCCTCGGCCAGGACCTCCGACAGGACGCGCGCGGCGCGCTCCACGTCCTCGAAGCCCACGTACAGCGGCGTGAAGCCGAAGCGCAGGACATCGGGGCGGCGGAGGTCGCCGATCACGCCGCGGGTGATCAACTCCCGCATCACCCGCGGCGCGTCATCGCAGCGCAGCGCGATCTGGCTGCCGCGCTCCGCGTGTTCCCCGGGCGTCAGGCAGGTCACCCGGCCCGCCGGGACATAGGTCTCGACGCACTCCAGGAAGAAGTCCGTCAGCGCCAGGCTCTTGGCCCGCACGGCGTCGATCGAGATCCCGTCCCAGACGTCCAGCGCCGCTTCCAGCGCCAGCATCGAGAGGATGTCGGGGGTGCCGACCCGGCCCCGTACCGCGCCGTCCGCCGGCTCGAAGCCGGGGGTCATGGCGAACGGGTCCGTGTGCGAGTTCCACCCCGGCAGCGGCGAGTCGAACGCGGCCTGGTGGCGCTCGGCGACGTAGACATACGCCGGCGAACCCGGTCCACCGTTCAAGTACTTGTACGTACAGCCCACCGCCAGGTCCACGCCGTGCGCGTCCAGGCCCACCGGCAGCGCGCCCGCGCTGTGGCACAGGTCCCAGACCGCGAGCGCGCCCGCATCATGGATCGCCGCCGTCAGCGACGGCAGGTCGTGCAGCCGGCCCGTACGGAAGTCCACATGGTTGACCAGCGCCACCGCGGTGCTCGGGCCGAGCGCCGACGCGAGCCCGGCCGGGTCCACTGGCACGATCCGCTTGCCCGTCATACGGGCCGCCGACTCGGCGATGTAGCCATCGGTCGGGAAGGTGGTGGCGTCCACCAGGACGTCCGTACGCGACGGGTCGCCCTGCAGCCGCACCGCGCCCACAACCGCCTTGAAGACATTGACGCTTGTGGAGTCGCCGACCACGATCTGCCCCGGCGCGGCCCCCACCAGCGGGGCGATCCGGTCGCCGATCCGCTCGGGAGCCGTCCACCAGCCGCTCTCGTCCCACGAGCGGATCCGCAGCTCGCCCCACTGGCGGGTCACCACATCGGCGACCCGCTCCGGCACATGCGCCGGCAGCGCGCCGAGCGAGTTGCCGTCGAGATACACAGCGGCGTCGAGTGCGAAGAGCTTGCGCGCACCGGCCAGTTCGTCTGCGGCGTCCAGCGCCGCGGCCCGCTGGGCCGGCTGCTCAGACATGGCTGCGCGCCGTCCACAGCTCGGGGAACACGTTCTTCGCGGCGCGCTTCTCCAGCCAGGTGACCCCCGCCGAACCGCCCGTGCCGACCTTGGAGCCCATCGCCCGCCGGGTCGCCACCAGATGGTCGTTGCGCCAGCGCCACACCAGCTCGCCGACGTCGGTCAGCGCCTCGGCCAGCCGCACCAGCTCGGTGTCCTGGTCGGCTCCGCCGTACACCTCGGCCCAGACCTTCTCGACCTCCGGTGAGGGCTCGTACTTCTGCGACAGATCCCGCTGCAGCACCGCCTGGGGCACCGCCAGCCCGCGCCGCGCGAGCAGCCGCAGCACCTCGTCGTACAGGCTCGGCTCGTGCAGCGCCTTCTCCAGCTCCGCGTACACCCGCGGTGCGCCCCGGTGCGGCACCAGCATCGACGCCGACTTCTCTCCGAGCAGGAACTCCATGCGCCGGTACATCGCCGACTGGAAGCCGGAGCCCTCGCCGAGCGCGGCCCGGTAGGCGTTGAACTGCGCGGGGGTCAGCTGGGCGATCGGCTTCCAGGAGGCGTTCAGCGACTGAAGCTCCCACCCCGACCGCTTCAGGGCCTCCATGGCGACCGGCACCTGGTCCTCGCGCAGAGCGCGGGCGGCCGTCTCCCACTCATGGACGATGACGGTGAACCACAGCTCCATGACCTGGGTGGTGACCAGGAAGACCATCTCGCCCGGGTCGTCCGAGCGCGGGTGCTGGAGATGGGTGAGGACATCCGCCTGGACATAGTCCTCGTACGGAGTGGTGCCCGCGAAATCCAGATTCGGGGCGGCGTCATGCGACATTGCTGTCTCCTCGACGAATCCGGGTAGCGGTCCGCCCCTTCCTTTTCCGGTGTGGGCCCCGGTCCCCACCGGCATCATAAGCCGAGGATCACACCAGGGGTCCGGTGAGAAACGTCCCGTTCTGGTCGTACGGCCAGGCATTGGAAACGCAGCCGTTCAGGCCCTTGATCTGCTGCATCATCACCGGAGCGGGCTTGCCGTCGCCGGGGCAGCCCATGTGCCGGCGGATGCCGATCTCGTGCCCGACCTCATGGTTGATGATCAGATGCCGGTACTCGGCGGGCGGCCCGTCGAACGTCGGCGAGCCCAGCATCCAGCGCCGCAGATTCACCACGACACCGTCGATGGTCTCGCAGTTCAGCTCGCCGCGCGTGTCGAGCCCCTCGGCGGCACAGAGCCGGTCCGCGGTGGTGGGTGTGGCGATCCTGATCACGAAATCGGCGTCCGAGGAGACCAGCTGGAAACGGCCCCGGCCGTGCGCCGCCCAGCCACGCGGGTGGGCGATGATCTTCTCGATCTCCTCGGCGGCCTGCTCGGCCGAGAGGTCGATGCCCTCCTCGACCTCCACCTGGTAGCGGCGCAGCGTGCCCGAGCCGGTCGGGGCGCCGGCGGCCTGCGCGACGGTGAAGGTCCCGGCGCCGGAGACAGGGACGTCGGCGGGCTTCTCGCTCGGTGACGGGGACGTCGAGGGCGTGGAGGACGCGGAGGGCCTGGAGGACGGGGAGGGACGGGGCTCACGCAGCCGGGACGCGGATACGGACGGCTCGGGGCCGGAATCGGACTCGGGACCGGCACCGGGACGGGGATCGCGCGAGGCTTCGGGCGACGTCAGCGGCGGGTCGTGGGGCTCGTCGGGTCCGACCGCCACCTCGACGGCGGACCGGTCGCCCTGCCAGTGCGCGAGCGCGGCACCGCCGCCGACGGAGAGGGCGGCGAGGCACGCGCCGAGCGCCAGTAAGGGGGCCAGTGCACGGCGGCGGGGGGCCGCGCTGCGGCGTACACGGCTCCGGCCGGCCCCTCGGGGGGCGGCGGCTCGCTTGCCCAAGACAGACCTCTCCCTGGTACGGGCCGGTGCTGGGGGGAGAGGCGAGGGGCCTCGTCACCGGTTGTGCATCCGTAGATCGTCAGTGTGTGCGATCGTAGCGGGCCGGTCCGTGCGGCCGCCGGAGAGACCGCGGCACAGTGGCAGACTGCACACATGACCACTCACAAGAACCTGCTGGACGGCCCGGATCCGACCTATCTGCCGGACCAGGAGGAGCCGTACCGGCGGCTCGGCGAAGAGTCCGCGGACCCGGCCGCGGTCGTCGCCGACTTCCCCACCTTCTCGCTCGCCTGGGCGATGCTCGCCGACGACGCCTTCGAGGCCGGGCGGGTGGTCGAGTCGTACGCGTACGCGCGCACCGGCTACCACCGTGGCCTCGACCAGCTCAGGCGCGCCGGGTGGAAGGGCCACGGCCCGATCCCGTGGAGCCACCAGCCCAACCGCGGCTTCCTGCGCTGCCTGGCGGCACTGGCCCGCGCGGCGGAGTCGATCAACGAGACCGAAGAGGCCCAGCGCTGCAGCCAGTTCCTGAAGGACAGCAGCACGGAGGCGTACGCCGAGCTGATGCGCTAGCGATCGGCCGCTCGGCGGGCGGCGCCGGCCACAGTGCCGACGCTGCCCACCGACCGCCGACCGTCGCAGCCCGCCGGGGCGCTGCGGAATGCCGTGACCAGCCGCCGCGGACGGCGGTGACGATGCTGGTCACGGCCGCTGCTGGTCACCGCCGGAGGTCTCCAACGGCGGTGAGACGACACCGCAGTTGATCCTGCACTCCGGTTGGCAGTGGGCCTCCTTGTCCTTCGGGGTGCGCACGGTCCACCAGGCGATCAGGGACCCCAGCACCAGCACGCCCGCACACATCGGCATCGCCCGCCGGAACGTCTCCCCGAATTCCTCGGCCGAGCGGTACGCCTCGGGGCCCATTCCCGCCAGTAGCGGCAGCGCCGCCACCGCGAGCAGGCCCGCGGCACGGGCCGCCGCGTTGTTGATGCCGCTCGCGATCCCCGCCCGCCCGGTGTCCACGGCCGCCAGCACCGTCGCGGTGAGCGGGGCGACCAGGGTCACCATGCCAAGGCTCAGGACCAGCAGCGCGGGCAGCACGTCCGTGAAGTACGAGGCGCCCTCACCTGCGCGCAGCATCAGCATCATCCCGGCCGCGCACAGCAAGGGGCCCACAGTGAGCGGGATACGCGGGCCGATCCTCTCCCCCAGTTCCCCCGACTTCGCCGACAGCAGCAGCATCAGCAGGGTGACCGGCAGCAGTGCGGTGCCCGCGCCGAGCGCCGAGTAGCCCACGACCACCTGGAGTTGCAGGGCGGCCAGGAAGAAGAACCCGCCGAAGGCTGCGTACACGCACAGCGTCACCAGGTTCACGGCCGTGAACTGGCGCAGCCTGAAGATCGACAGGGGCAGCATCGGATCGGGGCGCCGCCACTCGACGGCGACGAAGGCCGCCCCCGCCGCGATGCCCAGGGCCCCTGCCCACCACGACGACCCGATGAGTGCGTACGTCACCAGGCCCAGTGCCACCGCGCCGAGCACCGCGCCCAGCACATCGAAGCTGCCGGACGCCTGGGGGTCGCGCGACTCCGGGACATGCCGTAGCGCGACCGGGACGCACAGCGCGGCCAGCGGCACATTGAGCAGGAAAATCCAGCGCCAGCCCGCGCCGTCGACCAGCCAGCCGCCGAGGAACGGGCCGATCGCCGCGCCGATACCGCCGAATCCCGACCACAGGCCGACCGCGCGGGCCCGGTCGTCGGGGTGGAAACTCGCCTGGATCAGTGCCAGCGACCCCGGCGTGAGCAGCGCGCCACCGATGCCCTGGAGGGCACGGGCGGCCACCAGGACCCCGGCGTTGGGGGCCAGCCCGCACAGCAGCGAGCCGCTGGCGAACCAGACCACGCCCAGCACGAAGACCTTCCGGCGCCCGTAGCGGTCGCCGAGGGCCCCGCCCAGCAGAATCAGCGAGGCTAGCGTGAGCATGTAGGCGTTGACGGTCCATTGCAGGGCCGCCAGATCGGCGTCGAGGTCCTCGCCGATGCGAGGGAGCGCGACGTTGACGACGGTGGAGTCCAGCATCGCCATGCTGGACCCGAGCACTGTCGTCAGGACCACCCAGCGCCCGGTTGCCGATGAGAGCCGAGTACGTCCCGCGCTGCCCGGGCTGTCGTCCATACACGGATCATCCCAGCAGCCCGCCGCTCGGACGACCCGGTCACGCGCGCAACGGTCCGGCCGGCCGCTCAGGCGAGCCGTCGCAGGGCTCGGACCAGGGCGTCCGTGCCGCGCTCCGCCTTGTTGCGCGGGCAGCCGACATTGAGGCGTACGAACCCGGGGCAGCCGTACGTGGTACCCGGCATGATCGCGACCTTCTCGCGTTCGACGAGCTCCCGCTGGAGCGCCGCGTCGTCGATGCCGAGCGGCCGCAGATCGATCCAGGCGAGATACCCGGCCTGCGGCGGCCGCCATCCGAGCCCGGGAAAGGCGGCGGCCAGGCGGTCGGCGAGCATCCGCAGATTGCCCGCCACATAGGCGTTGAGTTGGTCCAGCCAGGGTCCGCCGTGCCGGTACGCGGCGATGTGCGCGGTCAGGGAGAGGACGGCGGGCGAGGCGAGTCCTTCCCCGGTCCGCATCCGCCGCAGGAACTCGGCGTGGTCGTCGCGGTCGCCGATGATGCCGTACGAACCGCTCAGCGCCGGGAAGTTGAAGGACTTGGTGGCCGAGGTGATCAACGCCCAGCGGCCGCTGCCGTACCGGGTCCAGGGCAGATGCTGGTTGCCGTCGTGCATGAAGTCGGCATGTATCTCGTCGCTGACGACGGCCACCTCGTGGCGTGCGGCCAGCGTGGCGATCTCCGTCAGCTCGTCGTGTGTCCACACCCTGCCGGTGGGGTTGTGGGGCGAGCAGAGGACCAGGACCGTGCTGTCACGGCGGGCGAGCTGCCGCTCCAGCGCCGCCATGTCACCGATGGGCGCACCACGCAGCTCCCGGTTCAGACCGCCGATCGCCTTGATGAAGCCGTCGTACGTGGGGGTGTGGACGACCACGCCGTCGCCGGGCGCGGACCACATCCGCAGCAGCTGCGAGAGCTGGTTGAGCACGGAGGGCCCGTACACGATCAGGTCGGTGTCGATCTCGGTGCGGTACCGGTCCGCGAACCAGTGGCGTATCGCCGAGAGGAAGTCCTCGTGCCGCCAGTCGGTGTAGCCGAAGACCCCGTGCGCGACCCTGCGCTGCAGGGCGTCCAGCACCTCGGGCGGAGAGGTGAAGTCCATGTCGGAGATGGTGAAGGGCAGCAGCCCCTCGACGCCGAAGCGGTCGGCGACCCCGTCCCACTGGATGCACCATGTCCCGCGCCGGTCGACCGGGGTGTCGAAGTCATGGTTCACGCTGATCCCCTCCCCGGGCACAGTGCGGGCCCGGCGCCCCGCGAAGGGGTGCCGGGCCCGATGCGTGCATCACGCCTACTTGAGCTTGGTGCCCTTGGAGCGCAGGGCCTCACAGGCCTGGGTGACACGCGCGGCCATGCCGGCCTCGGCCGCCTTGCCCCAGCTGCGCGGGTCGTAGACCTTCTTCGAACCGACCTCGCCGTCGACCTTCAGGACGCCGTCGTAGTTCTTGAACATGTGGTCCGCGACGGGACGGGTGAAGGCGTACTGGGTGTCGGTGTCGAGGTTCATCTTCACGACGCCGTTCTCCAGCGCCACGGCGATCTCCTCGGGCGTCGAGCCCGAGCCGCCGTGGAAGACGAAGTCGAACGGGTTGGGCTTGCCGTACTTGGCGGCCACGCCCTCCTGCAGGTCCTTGAGCAGCTCGGGGCGGAGCACGACATTGCCCGGCTTGTAGACGCCGTGGACGTTGCCGAAGGAGGCGGCCAGCAGGTAGCGGCCCCTCTCGCTCAGACCGAGCGCCTCGGCGGTGCGCAGCGCGTCGTCGACGGTCGTGTACAGCTCGTCGTTGATCTCGTGCGTGACGCCGTCCTCCTCGCCACCGGTCGGGGTGATCTCGACCTCGAGGATGATCTTGGCGGCGGCGGCCTGCTTCAGCAGCTCCTGGGCGATGTCCAGGTTGTCGGCGAGGGTCTCGGCCGAACCGTCCCACATGTGGGACTGGAACAGCGGGTTCTGGCCCTTGGCCACGCGCTCGGCGGAGATGGCGAGCAGCGGGCGTACAAAGCCGTCCAGCTTGTCCTTGGGGCAGTGGTCGGTGTGCAGCGCGACGGTGATGTCGTACTTCTCGGCAACGACGTGCGCGAACTCGGCCAGGGCGACCGCACCGGTGACCATGTCCTTCTTGTACTGGCCACCCAGGAACTCGGCACCGCCGGTGGAAACCTGGATGATGCCGTCGCTCTCGGCCTCCGCGAAGCCACGCAGTGCAGCGTGCAGGGTCTGGGACGAGGTCACGTTGATGGCGGGGTAGGCGAACTTGCCTGCCTTCGCCCGGTCGAGCATCTCGTTGTAGACCTCGGGAGTCGCGATGGGCATGTGTCCGCTCCTTGTGATGTGCGGGTATGTGGTGCTGGCCCTGACCTGGGGGCGACGTCATCGTCGCGGCCTATCTTTCCAGACTCTCGGCCCGGGTCCACAGTGCCCGGGGTGCCCACATGCGCGAGGGGCGTCCCGTTTCACGTGAAACACGACGCCCCTCGGTATCACCGCAGGTCAGAGCCCATAACACTGAGTCGGAGTCAGCGCTGGAACCACTCAGACGAGACCCAGCTCGTCCAGCGAGTACGCGTTGACGTACGGCAGCCCGGCCTCCGCGATCCTGGGGGCGGCGCCCCTCTCCACGATCACTGCGACCGCGACGACCTCACCGCCGGCCTCACGGACCGCCTCGACGGCGGTCAGCGGCGATCCACCCGTGGTCGACACGTCCTCGACGACCAGGCAGCGGCGGCCCTTCACGTCCGTGCCCTCGATCCGGCGCTGCATGCCGTGCGCCTTGCCCGCCTTACGGACGACAAAGGCGTCGAGCCGCTGCCCGCGGGCGGCGGAGGCGTGCAGCATCGAGGTCGCCACGGGGTCGGCGCCCAGCGTCAGACCACCCACGCAGTCGTAGTCCAGCTCGGCGGTGGCATCGAGCATCACCTGGCCGACCATCGGCGCGGCCTCGCCGTCCAGCGTGATCCGGCGCAGGTCGATGTACCAGTCGGCCTCGATACCCGAGGAGAGGGTCACCTTGCCGTGCACCACGGCCTTGTCCTTGATCTGCTGGAGCAGCTCAGCGCGTACGTCAGTCATGCCCATGAGCTTAGGTCCTGATCGGCCCCGACCGGCCGGACAGGGTCGAGGGACGGCGCCAGGTCCAGGTGGTCGTGACCTCCAGCGGGTCGATGGGGGTGACCAGCCGCGGGAGGGTGTTCAGGCCGTCGGGCGGCCCGGACTGCGGCTCCACGCAGACCGCCCCCTCCTGCTCGTCGTAGACCACGACCCACTCGGCACCACTGACGACGTTCAGTTCCAGCTGACCGGGCCAGGTGAGGGTGACATCCACACCGCCGGGCATACCGAAGCAGTCGTCCCAGGGACCGGGCTGCGCCGCGATGCGCTGCCCGGTCGGCAGCTGGTCCGCGCCGCGCTCCTCCTGCCACCCGGGCGTGAAGCCGATCCGCACATCCTCGCCGCTGCCCAGATTGCGCAGGAACCACGGATGCCAGCCGGCCTGCGCCGGGAAGGACGTGTCGTACGTTTCCACGCCCAGGGTGAGCGTCAGCGACTGCTCCGTCAGTGCGAAGGTCTGTGTGACGACTCCGGTGTACGGCCAGGGCTCGGCGAGGTGGTAGATGAAGGCCGCTTCGCTCTTGCCGGCCTGGGCGGTGCGCCACACGCTGTCCCGGCCGGTGCCGTGGATGGCGTGCGGCGGTGAGTTGAGCGGCAGTTGATGCTTCACCGCTCCGTTGCGGAACTGCCCGTCCCGGACCCGACCGCACCAGGGAACCATCGGGAACGAGCCGTACTTCTCGCCCTGCCGAAGCACTTCGGTGCCGCCGATACGCAGACTCCCGATACGGCAGCCGTTCTCCGGGTGCACGGTCAACTCGACGTCTGGGGCGGCCAGCCGGACGCTGTCATCGCTGCTACTCACACCATGACAGTAGCCCGGGTCGGCTACTTGCGTCGGCGCAGCACCCGGCCCACGACGACGGCGGACGCGAGCGCGAGCGCGGCGGCGGGGGCGATCCAGCGCAGAGTCGCACCGGCCGAGGTGGCGTCGGGTGCGGGAGTGGGTGCGTAACGTCCGCGCGGCGGGGCGTGGTCGACCTCCTCGGCGCTGCGTCCGATCATGGTGCGCCGTGCATGGGCGGCCTCGGCGGGCGGCTCGTCCTCCGGCTCGTCGTCCGCCAACTCGTCCGTCCCGTCGAGCCGGTCGATGTCGTCGAACTGCTCGTCGGCATCGGGTCCGAGCGAGGGCAGCGGGACGGGGGTCTCGAAGACGGAGGAGGTGGGGTCGGTGGAGTCGTCGCCGGCGGATCCGGCCGCACCGGGGTCGGACGGCGTGTCGGCGGCGCGGTCCGCGGCAGCGGCTTCGCCGGACTCGGGCGCGGAGGCCGTCGTATCGGCATCGGCACCAGCAGCGGCATCGTCCGGGCCGGAGGGCCCGGGTGCCGAGCCGTTGGAGCGTACGGTCCTCCCGGCCGATCCGGGGCCGGAGGCGGCGTCGGGCACGTCGGCGGACCCGTCCGCGGCGACGTCATCGCCGTCGACGGACCGGTCGGACCCGGTCGGCTCCGTCACCAAGGCGGCCGCCTCCGCGACGAGACGGTCGAGCAGGCGGCGTGCCGCGGAGGCCGCCGCATCCGGGGCGAGCTCGGCGAGGCGGCCCTCCGCGTGGGACGAGCCGGTGAAGCTCAGCGTCGTACCGCCTTCGGCCGGCTCCGGGCGGATCATCAGCGTCACCTTCACCGAGCCGGTGCCGCGCACCTCCGCGCCCTCGCCCTCGACCGCGAAGGCCTCGGCCCGCTCCGTGATGTGCAGCGCACCGCGGTAGGTGATGGTGTGCCCGCCGACTCGTACCTTGAGCCGGCCCGACAGCGGGCCGGCCGACGCATCCGCGTCCTGTTGGAGCCCTGGGACGCAGCGGGCGACCCGGGCGGGGTCCCGCAACAGCTGTCGGAGGGTCTCTGTCGCAACCGGAACGAACACCTCATGCTCCATGGAAGCCGAGCCTACTCAGCCCTGCCCTTCGCGTCTGCCTTTCACGCGGCGCTCAGTCCGTGTAACGCGGGTGGACCAGCGTCGACGGCGCCGGCGCACCCCGCGGCCGCGTGGCCTCCACGTCACGCGCGCCCTCGGCCAGCCCGTCGGCGGTCATAGAACGCAGCGGGGGGCGCGCGGGGTCGAGGCCGAGCCGCGGGGGGCGGTCGGTGGCGGCGACCAGGAAGCCCCAGCCGTCGGGCGCCGCGCGGGGTCCCCTCGAACCCTCCGGATCATGGCCCGGGACCTCATTGCCCCCTGCGGCTCCGGCGCGGTAGGCGCGGGGGTACAGCCCGGCCGCGCGCAGCGTCGCGTCGACCGTCCAGTACGTATGCGGCCGCGCGATGGCGGGCCCGGCGTGGACGACGAGCCGTCCGCGCGCCGCCAGCGCCCTCCGGGCCAGCCCGTAGAACTCCAGGGAGTAGAGCTTGGTGCTCTCGGTGAAGCCCGGGTCGGGCAGATCGGACACGATCACGTCGTACGCGCCGCGGGGCGCGAAACGCAGCCACGAGAACGCGTCCGCCGTGACGACCCGTACCCGGGGGTCGTCGTAGGCGTGGTCGTTCAGCGCGGCGAGCCCCGGGTCCCTACGCGCCAGCCGGACCACGCCCGCGTCCAGTTCGACCACGGTCACCGCCCGGACGCCTGCGCAGCGCAGTGCCTCGCGCGCGGCGAGCCCGTCGCCGCCGCCCAGGATCAGCACCCGCGCATGCGGTCCCCGCATCGCCGGATGGACGAGCGCCTCGTGGTAGCGGTGCTCGTCACGGCCCCGGACCTTGAGCCGCCCGTCCAGGAACAGATCCGGCGGCCCGGACCGGCGACCGGTGAGGACGACCTCCTGCACATCGGTGTGGACGGCCGAGCGCACATGGTCGCCGTAGACGGCCCGGCGCGCCGCCCGCTCGAAGTCGCCGGCGAGGACGGTCGCGAGCGCCAGCACCGCCAGCACCACCGCATTCACGACGAGCAGCAGCGCACGCGAACGCGCCGTCAGATCGCGGCGGAACAACCACAGCACGAGCGCCCCGCCCGCCACCGCGTTGA
This sequence comes from Streptomyces sp. NPDC002889, assembly GCF_042888425.1. Lineage (NCBI taxonomy): Bacteria > Bacillati > Actinomycetota > Actinomycetes > Kitasatosporales > Streptomycetaceae > Streptomyces > Streptomyces sp. NPDC002889. Next base: position 12,034 of record NZ_JBIAPT010000019.1, on the reverse strand, counting down.
CCGCCCCGGTCAGCAGCGCGCCGGTCAGTTGCCCGAGCCAGGGCAGCAGCAGAAACGGGAACGCGAGGCCGCCGACGAGCGCACCCACGTAGTCGGCGGCGAACAGATCGGCCACCGTGCCCTCGGCGTCCCGCCGTGAGATGCGCTGGATCAGGGACATCAGCAGCGGTATCTCCGCGCCGATCAGCACGCCGATGGCGAGCGAGAACCCCACCAGGACCAGCCGGGATTCGCCTATCCAGGCGAAGGCCGCGTACAGCACCATCGCCGAGCAGCCGCCGATCAGCGCGAGCGCCGCCTCCAGCATGCCGAAGCCGACGGCTGCCCGGCAGCGCAGCCGTTTGGCGAGCAGCGAGCCGATGCCCATCGCGAAGACCATCACGGACAGCACGACGGACGCCTGGGTGACCGAGTCGCCGATCAAGTACGAAGCGAGGGCGACCAGTTCGAGCTCGTACACCAGCCCGCATGCGGCACAGACGAAGACGGCCGCAAGGACGAGATAACGGCCGGCGTCGGGGCGCACGGGCAGCTGCGCACCGCCCTGGGGTGGGGGCGCCTGCGTCAGGGACGCCTGCGCGGAAGGGCGCGGCGGCGTCTGCGGTGACGTCCGCGGTGACGCCTGCTGCCGGTCGATCATCCCCGCAACGCTACGTCACGGATTCGAAGCCGATTGTCACCCACACGAGCTAACTACAGCGCGGCAGGCTGGGGGCGTCGCTCCGGGCGCGCGCCCTGCGCAAGCACCCCGACGCGGGTACGGGTGACCACCAGCTGACCCTCCTGGGGGTACGCGTGCCAGGTGCGCCACCGCACCTGACCCTCGCAGCGCTGCGCCAGCATCGCGGTGAACGCGTGCGGAGAGCCGGGGAACGTACCGGCGAGGCCCTGCGGATGGTCGGCGACCAGGGCCAGCAGCTCCTGGGCACGGCTGGCGAACGACCCCTGCGAGAGCGTCTCGACGCGTGCCGCGAACTCGTACTCCCAGTCGCCGAGCCGCTTGGCGACCCCGAGGGGCAGCGGTGTGCTGCTGCCCGGGATACAGGCGACGGTCTCCGAACAGGTACCCCGCGCCTCCTCGAGCAGCACCTGATGGGAGGCACCCAGGAGTCTCAACTGCAGTTTGGCGCCCGATAGTTCGAGATCGAGAACGGCCAGGGCGGGCAACGGCTCCCGGTCGAGCGCCCAGGCCAGGTCGTCGGCACGGGTATCGGTGTAGGCGGTTTTCAGGGTCGTGAGCATGGGTCGGCTCCGCAAACGCGCTTCGGCGGGTGGACACGTGGACCAAGGCACTCCGGAAGCGGAGCGCGGGAGGTGGGGGGTGGCCTGCTCGGGTCCACATGAGGTCCGAGGGCTGGATGAATCCAACAGGTTCCGACAGCGAGGGAATCATGAAGTACGCGGCGCCCACAGCGTTTTTACCCAATCTGGCGTGGTTTCCATCCCCTCGGGGGCCCAACGGTTCAACTGTTCAATGGAAAACGGGGTTGCGAAGTCAACACAACGATCAGTAGGACGCCCAACAAGAAGGCACCCGGCGGGAGTTCACCCGCCGGGCACCTTCACTTGTCACGGACCAGCTGCCCCGTGTCAGCTGCCTCCGCCACATCCACCGCCGCCGCAGGACGAGCCGCCTCCACAGGAGGACGAGCTGCTGCCGCAGGACGAGGAGCTCGCCCCGCCGTCACCGGCCCACCAGCTGCCGCCGCCCTCGGCGACGGCGCGCCGGCTCCGCTTGGTCGTCCTGACCTTCTTGCTGCTCTTGCCCTTCCGCGCACCGGCGCCGATCGCTACCGCCAGGATGAGCACCAGGGCAACGACCGCAATGCTGATCAACACCGACATCACTCCCACCGTCCTTCTCGTTCCCCCGAAGCGAGACCCCCGCGACGCCGCGTGACCGCTTCTGGCATGCGCGCTTCTTGCGTGTGAGGGGGATGCCCCTGGCCCGACGGGCCCAAAGCAGACTTGAGCAACTCCAGAGCTTCGGCACAGGATGGCACTCATGACAGGACGCGCTTCGGCACCCCGACCGCTGCTCAACCGCAGGCTCGCGCAGTTCGGCACGACGATCTTCGCCGAGATGTCGGCACTCGCCGTACGGACCGGGTCCATCAACCTGGGCCAGGGTTTCCCCGACACCGACGGTCCCGAGGAGATCAGGGAGGCAGCGGTACGGGCGCTGCGCGACGGCCGGGGCAACCAGTACCCGCCCGGCCCCGGCGTCCCCGAGCTGCGCGCCGCCGTCGCCGCCCACCAGCAGGGCCGCTACGGCCTGACGTACGACCCCGACACCGAGGTCCTGGTCACCGCCGGTGCGACCGAGGCGATCGCGGCCGCGCTGCTGGCCCTGGTGGAGCCGGGCGACGAGGTGATCGCGCTGGAGCCGTACTACGACTCGTACGCCGCGTGCATCGCGATGGCGGGCGGCGTACGGGTGCCGGTGACGCTGCGGCCGGGCGCCGGCACCGGCGGCGAAGCCGCGGAGCGGGGCTTCGGCCTGGATCTCGACGAGCTGCGGGACGCGGTCACCGACCGCACCCGGCTGATCCTGCTGAACACCCCGCACAATCCGACCGGCACCGTCCTGACCCCCGCCGAACTGGGCACGATCGCCGAACTCGCGGTCGAGCGCGATCTGCTGGTGATCACCGACGAGGTGTACGAGCATCTCGCCTTCGACGGCGAGCATGTGCCACTCGCGTCCTTCCCCGGGATGCGCGAGCGCACGGTCACGATCTCCTCGGCCGGAAAGACCTTCTCGTTCACGGGCTGGAAGGTCGGCTGGGTGACCGCGTCCCCGGAACTCGTCTCGGCGGTCCGCTCGGCGAAGCAGTTCCTGACCTACGTCTCGGCAGGGCCGTTCCAGTACGCGGTCGCCGAGGCACTGGCGCTGCCGCAGGAGTACTTCGACACGCTCCGCGATGATCTGCGCGCCAAGCGGGATCTGCTGAGCGCGGGCCTCGCGGCAGCCGGCTTCCGGGTGCACCGCCCGGCGGGCACGTACTTCGTCACCACCGACATCCGCCCGCTGGGCGAGGACGACGGCTTCGCCTTCTGCCGGGCGCTGCCCGAGCGGTGCGGTGTCGTCGCCATCCCGAACGCGGTCTTCTACGACCACCGTGAGCAGGGCGCGCCCTATGTACGGTTCGCGTTCTGCAAGCGCACCGAGGTGTTGGAGGACGCGGTCACCCGCCTCAAGTCCCTGGCGTCCTGACAAAAGGGCGCCCTGACAACAGACCGCGGGGGGCGGCGGTCACGATGACCATCGCCCCCGCGGACCGTGCTGCGCCGACGTCAGGCGTCGCCGGACGGCTTCTCGCCGTCGGGCTCGACGTCCACCGACTCCAGGCCGAACCGCTCCACGATCCAGCGGTCGAACTCGATCGCGGCGCGCACCCAGCTGACCGTGGAGGACACGAAGTGCTCCAGGCTGACGCCCGTGCCGATCAGCATCTGCGCCTCACCGATGAGGCGGAGGTTCGACTCGCTCCCCTCCTCCTCGTGGAGGTGGGTGTAGACCTTGGGCCACAGGGTGCGGCGGTTCCAGTCGTCGACCGCCTCGAGGAGTTTGATCTTGTCCTCGAGCGCATGCGGACGGTCGTAGAACGTGCGCACCGAGAAGACCTGCTGTTCGGCCTCGCCGCGGAACATGAAGTACGTGCGGAAGTCCTCCCACGGCGCCGCGAGGTCACCCTCGTCGTCGACGACGAACTTCAGCTCCATCTGCTCGAGGAGCTGCTTGACCAGGTCCTGGTCGGGGACGACGGGGCCCGCCGGTCCTGAGGCCTGAGGCTGGGGCTGGCCCCCGAAATTCGGAATCGAGGACGGGTCGATGCTCACCGTGTATTTCCCTTCGAACGGTTCCCGACATCCTCCCCCATGGCGGGCGGGGGCTGGCAACCCCCGCCCGGCGGGTCCGCTCTCGGCTTAGAGAGTCTTTCCGGTCGCCGTGCCCCTCACCGGTTCGACGATCAGACCGTCCTCGAAGCGGTCCACCCGCACTGTGTCGCCATCCGTGACCTCGCCCGCGAGAATCTCCTTCGCGAGCCGGTCCCCGATCGCCGTCTGGACCAGGCGGCGCAGCGGCCGTGCTCCGTACGCGGGGTCGTTGCCCTCGTCTGCGAGCCACTCCAGGGCCGCCGGGGTGATGTCCAGCGTAAGCCTGCGTTCGGCGAGGCGCTTCGCGAGCCGGTCGAGCTGGAGCCGGGCGATGTGCGCCAGCTCGTCGCGCGTCAGGGCCGAGAAGACCACGAGGTCGTCGAGCCGGTTGAGGAACTCCGGCTTGAAGGACGCCCGGACCACCTTCAGGACCTGCTGCTTCTTCTCCTCCTCGCTGGTCAGCGGTTCGACCAGGTACTGGCTGCCCAGGTTCGAGGTCAGGATCAGGATGGTGTTGCGGAAGTCGACCGTCCGGCCCTGCCCGTCGGTGAGCCGCCCGTCGTCGAGGACCTGCAGCAGGATGTCGAAGACCTCGGGGTGCGCCTTCTCCACCTCGTCCAGCAGCACCACGCTGTACGGGCGGCGGCGCACGGCCTCGGTGAGCTGGCCGCCCTCCTCGTAGCCGACGTAGCCGGGAGGTGCGCCGACCAGGCGGGCGACCGAGTGCTTCTCGCCGTACTCGCTCATGTCGATACGGACCATCGCCCGCTCGTCGTCGAACAGGAAGTCGGCGAGCGCCTTCGCCAGCTCGGTCTTGCCGACACCGGTCGGGCCGAGGAAGAGGAACGAGCCGGTGGGCCGGTCCGGGTCGGCGATTCCCGCCCGCGTCCTGCGGACCGCGTCCGACACCGCCTGCACGGCCTCGCTCTGCCCGATCAGCCGCTTGCCGAGCTCCTGCTCCATGCGCAGCAGCTTCTGGGTCTCGCCCTCGAGCAGCCGCCCGGCCGGGATACCGGTCCAGGAGCCGACCACGTCCGCGATGTCGTCGGGGCCGACCTCCTCCTTGACCATCGTGTCCTTGGCGGCCTCGTGCTCGGCCTCTTCCTCGGCCGCCGCCTCCAGCTCCCGCTCCACGCCGGGGATCTCCCCGTACAGCAGCTTGGACGCGGTGTCGAAGTCGCCGTCGCGCTGGGCCCGCTCGGCCCGGCCGCGCAGTTCGTCGAGCTGTTCCTTCAGCTCACCGACGCGGTTGAGGGACTGCTTCTCCTTCTCCCAGCGGGCGGTGAGACCACGCAGCTCCTCCTCCTTGTCGGCGAGGTCGCGACGCAGCTTCTCCAGGCGCTGCCGGGAGGCGGGGTCGGACTCGTTGTTGAGCGCCAGCTCCTCCATCCGCAGCCGGTCGACGACGCGCTGCAGCTCGTCGATCTCCACAGGGGACGAGTCGATCTCCATCCGGAGCCGGGAGGCCGCCTCGTCGACGAGGTCGATGGCCTTGTCCGGGAGGAAGCGTGAGGTGATGTACCGGTCGGAGAGGGTGGCGGCGGCCACCAGCGCCGAGTCGTTGATCTGCACCTTGTGGTGGGCCTCGTAGCGGCCCTTGAGCCCCCGCAGGATCGCGATGGTGTCCTCGACCGTCGGCTCGGCGACGAGCACCTGCTGGAAGCGGCGCTCCAGGGCGGCGTCCTTCTCGATCCGCTCGCGGTACTCGTCGAGGGTCGTCGCTCCGACCATCCGCAGCTCGCCGCGGGCCAGCATCGGCTTGAGCATGTTGCCGGCGTCCATCGCGGAGTCGCCGCCCGCACCCGCGCCCACGACGGTGTGCAGCTCGTCGATGAAGGTGATGATCTGGCCTTCGCTGTCCTTGATCTCGGACAGCACGGTCTTCAGCCGCTCCTCGAACTCACCGCGGTACTTGGCGCCCGCGACCATCGCGCCGAGATCGAGCGAGACCAGTCGCTTGTTGCGCAGCGACTCGGGCACGTCGCCCTTCACGATGCGCTGGGCGAGGCCCTCGACGACGGCGGTCTTGCCGACGCCCGGCTCACCGATCAGCACCGGGTTGTTCTTCGTACGCCGCGACAGCACCTGGACGACCCGGCGGATCTCCTGGTCCCGGCCGATGACCGGATCCAGCCTGCCCTCGCGGGCCGCGGCCGTGAAGTCCGTCCCGAACTTCTCCAGCGCCTTGTACTGCCCCTCGGGATCCGCTGTGGTCACCCGGCGCCCTCCCCTCGTCTTCTCGAACGCGTCCAGCAGCTTCCTGGCCGTGGCCCCCTGCCCGGCCAGCACCTCCCCGGCCTGGCCGCCCTTGGCGGCGATACCGATGAGCAGGTGCTCGGTGGAGAGGTAGTCGTCGCCGAGCTCCTTGGCCCGCCGCCCGGCGTCGGCGATGACGGCGAGCATGTCGCGGTTGGGCTGCGGCGGCGCGACGGTGGAACCTGTGACGCTCGGCAGGGCGGCGAGCAGCCGCTCCGTCCCGGACCGTACGGCGGCCTGGTCGGCCTCCACGGCGGCCAGCAGATCGGTGATGTTCTCGTTCTCCCGGCCGGCGAGGAGCGCGAGCAGCAGGTGCGCCGGGGTCAGATCGGCATGCCCGTCGGACACGGCCCGGCTGGTGGCGGCGTTGATCGCATCACGGCTCTTGTTGGTCAGCTCGGCGTCCACGTGGGCTCTCTCCTCCTTGGGGATGGGATCTTTTCCTCGACGCTGACTCATTCAACGTGCATAAAGTTGAGTCTATTGCACTCAGGGTGTCGACGGACAGAACACGAAGGTAGGTTCCGCTCATGGCGATCGACCCCCGCAACCCCGGCGCGTCCTATCTCGCGTTCTGGCGCGAGTACCACATGTGCACCCTGACCACACCGCGGCCGGACGGCAGTCCGCACGTCGTCGCCGTAGGGGTGACCTATGACCCCGAAGGGGGCGAGCGCGGCCTGGCCCGGGTGATCACCAACAAGCGCAGCCACAAGGTCGCCAACGTACTGGCCGCGGGCCCGGAGGGAGCACAGGTCGCCGTCTGCCAGGTGGACAAGGGGCGCTGGGCGACGCTGGAGGGCCGCGCACGGATCCGTACGGAGGCCGAGGTCGTCGCGGACGCGGTGAGCCGCTACGCGCAGCGGTACGGACGCACTCCGGCGCCCAATCCGGACCGGGTGGTCATCGAGATCGCCCTGACCCGGGCGATGGGCCGCGCGTAGCGCTCGAAACCGTACGCGGGCAGCACAACGGCGCCATCGTGTTTCAGGTCCACGATGGCGCCGTTGTGTGGGGGAAGCACCTGAGCGATTTGGAACGACGGGGGAACCGCTCAGGCACTGCGGGGGGTGGCGGTGGTGTCGGGCTCGACCAACTGGTGATCGCGCTGGTCGAGATTGACGAAAATCATTCCGTAACGGATGGCACAGCGGACGGGCTGCGGAGCACCCCGCGGCCGGCGAAGGCATCGGTAAGCGCGGACGTCCTCGTCCTCCTCGCGTGCCACGATGACGGGCTCTCCGAACAGGGTGACCATCAACGAGTCGCCACGGTGGGGGATTGCCGTGACGAGGTCGATGAAATGCCACCCCGAGCGGTAGGCCGTCGCCATCTCACGCCGGAAGACCCGGTCGTCCGGAGGAACGGTCACGCTGCCACGCCCGCGCCGACACTGTCCCAGCCACTGTCCGGCGGCGGAGCGATCGCCTGCACGCTGTCCCAACCGCTGTCCGGCGGGAAGTCCGCCAGGCCGAGTCCTATACCACTCAGGGCGCCGAACGCCACGGTCGCAGAGAAGACAGTGGCAAGCACCGAGCGAAGCATTCTCTCGCGCATAGTCGGCTTCGTCCTCACTTGATGGTTTCTTCTCCCCCGCATCACAGACCATGGCTCATTCAGGCATGTCAATGCCACAGGGACGATGCATCATGTTCCTGCACGTACAAGACCCTGGGGGGTGGAGAATTGCCGAATGTCGACACAAAACCGACACATCCCCATGCGGTCACCGAGTTGTGTCCGGAAGGGGCGCGACTCTATGTCAGTGCACTGAGCACCGGCCGGATCGCCCGAATCGACGCGGAAGCGGCGCCCTGCCTCCTCGAGTTCGCACTGCTGCACCCGGATCCCGACGACGCACAGTGGCTCCGTCCCGTTCCCCCGTCCGTCGCCCTGGCGCAAAGGCTGCACCCCATCGAGCGGGAGATCCTGGATCGTCGGCGTCTGTCCATCGAACTGACCGATGCTTTTGAGCCGTTCCTCGCGATCAGCGCCCAGAATCCGGCCAGCACGCATGCGATCACCGTGCTGGAGGGCTTCGACCGCATCAATGCCGCGCTCAACCTGGCCACCGCCGAGTGCCACACGGAGATGCTGACGATCCAGCCGGGCGGCGGACGCAGCGCGCATGTCCTCACCCAGGCCCTCGAACGGGACCGGCCGTTGATCGACCGCGGGGTCAGCATCCGCACGCTGTACCAGCACACGGTCAGGCACAGCCAGGGAACCCTCGCGTACGTCGAGCGCATATCCGCCGGCAAGGTGGAGATCCGCACGCTGGAGGAACTCATCGAGCGCCTGATCGTCTTCGACCGCACGGTCGCCTTCATCCCCGCCCGCGACGACCGGCGCGTGGCCCTGGAGCTGCGCCACCCGGGCCTGGTGGAGTACCTCATCAAGGTCTTCGAGCAGTTGTGGCGCCGGGCCGTGCCGCTGCTGGACGAGGTGCCCTACCACCCGACGCCGGACGGCATTTCGGGCGTCCAGCGCTCCATCGCCAAGCTCCTGATCGAGGGACACGTCGACGAGGCCATTGCCCGCCGGCTCGGTATGAACGTACGCACCTGCCGCGCGCACATCGCCAAACTGGCCGCGGCACTAGGCAGCGGCAGCCGTGCCCAACTCGGCTACCTCATCGCACAGTCCGGGATCCTCGGGCAGGACCACGAGTTCTCCACGAACAGCGGTCCCACCTGACCGGACGTCAGGACGGTGCGACAGTGGAGGTCTTCACGTAGCCCTGCGGAGAAAGATCCACATGAACGACACGGCCCCCACACCCGCCGCTCAACAGGACGACCTCTTCGGTGAGATCACCGTCCGGCCGGACAACCAGGAATCACTGGTGGTCGAGGGCGAGCGGATCCCCCGTATCGAGGTGCACCGCGCACCGGGGTCCCAGAAGGACGACCAGGTCGCGATCGGCACCCGCGACCCCCGGCACCTCACCATGACCGTCAACGGCGCCCAGGTGGCGCTCAGGCCCGCCAAGGGGCGCCTCAGCCGGCGCTCGTACCGCATCGAGGTGGAGTACGACGGGACCGTCTGGGTTCTGCTGCCGGACTCGATACCCGGCAGTCGGCTGACACGCGACGGCAGCCACCTCGGCGACTTCTCGTCGGAGGGGGACGGACGGGTGATCGCCGAGTGGCGTGCGGAGGCGGAGGTGCATCCGCTGGACGCGTCGGTGGGGTACGCGCTGGCGGCTGCGTTCGGTACGGGCGGACAGCCCGCCTGGATGATGGCGATCGACACGGTCGGCGCCATGCTCCCGTGACACGCAACGGTGACGGGCCGGGAGAGCGTGTGCTCTCCCGGCCCGTCACCGTACGGCTGTTGACTCACTCAGGGCGCTTGGGGCGCCACACCACCAGCGCGCCGGCCTGCTGCACATCCTGGTACGGCACAAGATCGCGCCGGTACGAGGCGTGCACCTGGGCCTCGCGCTGACGCATGGCGGCCGCCGCGCCGTCCACGGCCGCCGACAGCTCGGCGACCCGTTGCTGCAGCGCCGCGACCTGGTTCTCCAGCTCGATGATGCGCTTGATCCCGGCCAGGTTGATGCCTTCGGTCTGCGACAACTGCTGCACCGTACGCAGCAGTTCGATGTCGCGGGCCGAGTAGCGCCTGCCCCGGCCGGGCGTGCGGTCCGGGGAGACCAGACCCAGCCGGTCGTACTGGCGAAGGGTCTGCGGATGAAGTCCCGACAGCTGTGCGGCCACCGAGATGACGTACACCGGCGACTCGTCGGTCAGTTCATAAGGGTTGCGGCGCATCATGCTCCCTTCGCTGCCTGGAACAACTCGGCGCGGGGGTCCTCGTCCGCGGTGGCGTCGCGGTAGGCCTGCAGCGCTTCCTTCGCCTTGTCACTGAGCTCGGTCGGTACGGCCACCTCGACGGTGACCAGCAGGTCGCCGCGGCTGCCGTCCTTGCGGACCGCCCCCTTGCCGCGGGCGCGCATCGTGCGCCCGTTGGGCGTGCCGGCGGGCAGCTTCAGCGTGACCGGAGGCCCGCCGAGGGTGGGCACCTTCACCTCGCCGCCGAGCGCCGCCTCCACATAGGTGACGGGCACGGTGACCGTGAGGTTGTCCCCCTTGCGGCCGAAGACGGGGTGGGCGTCGACATGGACGACGACATACAGATCGCCGGCCGGTCCGCCGCGCTCGCCCGGTGCGCCCTTGCCGCGCAGCCGGATCCGCTGCCCGTCGAAGACACCCGCCGGGATGCGCACCTGCATGGTGCGCGAGGAGCGGGCGCGCCCGCTGCCCTTGCAGACCTCGCAGGGGTCCTGGGCGATCAGACCGCGGCCCTTGCAGTCCACGCACGGGTCGGTCAGCGAGAAGGATCCGCTGCCGCCGCGCGAGACCTGGCCGGTGCCGACACAGGTCGGGCACACACGCGGTGTGCCGTTCTTGTCCCCGGTGCCGGAACAGGTCTTGCAGGGGGCCTGGCTGGACATCCGCAGCGGGACCGTGGCCCCGTCGACGGCCTCGGTGAAGCTGAGCGTCACCTCGGACTCGATGTCCTGGCCGCGGCGCGGCTGGGTACGCGTACCAGGGCCGGCGCCGCGGTTGAACAGGCCGCCGAACACGTCCCCGAGGCCGCCGCCGAAGCCGCCGGCGCCACCCTGGCCCGCGCCCTGGGGGCCTCCGAAGAGGTCCCCCAGGTCGAAGTTGAAGTTGCCGCCGCCGGGACCGGCCCTGAAGCCGCCGTTGCCGAACAGGGCGCGCGCGTCGTCGTACTCCTTGCGCCGCTTGGGGTCGCCGAGGATGTCGTTGGCCTCGGAGATCTCCTTGAAGCGCTCCTCCGCCTTGGCGTCGCCCTTGTTGGCGTCCGGGTGGTTCTCGCGGGCGAGCTTCCGGTACGCCTTCTTGATCTCGGCCTCGGTGGCGTCCTTGGGGACGCCGAGGACCTTGTAGTAGTCCTTCTCGACGAAGTCCTTCGTGTTCATCGGCGTCCCTCCTCCCGGACGGTCACTCGTTCGGAGACCTCAGCGTCAGCCCTCGTCCGGGCCACCGCTCTCCTCGTCGTTCGCCTTCTCTTCCTTGGCGGCCGCGCCCGGCTGGGGCTCGGCCACCGCGACCCGCGCGGGGCGGATCGTGCGCTCGCCGATGCGGTACCCCGGCTGGAGCACCGCGACGCACGTTGTCTCGGTGACATCGGGCGCATACGAGTGCATCAGGGCCTCGTGGACGGTCGGGTCGAAGGGCTCGCCCTCCTTGCCGAACTGCTGCAGGCCCATCTTGGCGGCGGCCGTCTCGAGAGACTCGGCGACCGACTTGAACCCGCCCACCAGCTCCCCGTGATCCCGGGCGCGGCCGATGTCGTCGAGCACGGGCAGCAACTCGGTCAGCAGCGTCGCCGTGGCGATCTCCTTGACCGTGATCCTGTCGCGCTCCACGCGCCGACGGTAGTTCTGGTACTCGGCCTGGAGCCGCTGGAGGTCGCCCGTGCGCTCGTTGAGCGCGGTACGGACCTGGTCCAGCTGCGCCGTCAGACCGGCGATCTGTGCTGCGTCCCCTGCCCGGGCCGCCGGGCCCTCCTGCTGGGAGGACTCGGCGGACTCGGCGGCGTCGTCAGAGGTGGCGCCGGAGGGGACGTCGGGCTTCTCGTCGAAACCCGGGGTCTCCTCCGTCACGCGGCACCACCCTTTGCGTCCTTCTCGTCGTCCACGATCTCGGCGTCGACGACGTCGTCCGCGTTGTCGGCGGACTGGGCCTGGTCACCGGCGCCCGCAGCGGCGCCCTCGGGAGCGGCGTTCGCGTACAGCGCCTGGCCGAGCTTCTGGGAGACGGCCGCGACCTTCTCGGTGGCGGTGCGGATCTCGGCGGTGTCCTCGCCCTTGAGCTTCTCCTTCAGCTCGCCGAGCGCGGTCTCCACCTCGCTCTTCACATCG